>CAZFRJ010000066.1:0-4101 GCA_964521355.1 uncultured Candidatus Bathyarchaeia archaeon
CTGGGCGGAAATGATGATCGTTACTTCGCCAGAGTTGGCGTTCCGGTTGTTTGCTTTGGCCCGCTTCGTGAAGAATGCCGCTTTCACGGTGTAGACGAGTTTGTCTATCTCAGCGACATACAACTGGTGAGTAGAACACTCGTGAACCTGATAGAAGACTGGAACTCCGAAGAGCGATGAGTTGACCCTCCTCGACAGGCATTCTCATTCGGCTTTCAATGTCTTGGCGCTCCTCGCCCTTGGCGCCTCGGCCTTCGTCACGTTGCGAAAGCTGATAATCTTCTACAAGGACCCACTGGGTCCGTGCCTGCCTTTTGATCCGGTTTGATTGGATCCAATACTGCTCGGCATCGCAAAGGTTTCTGCGAGTCATCCCTAACTCTATGCGCTTATGCTTCTGACTTCTCCGTTTGTCAGTCTCCTCACATCAGCGGGATCTATTTCTAGAAGCATCTTGATTTCTCCGCCACCTCCTATAACCTTGTCAAGGGCGATGACTTTCTCGTCAATGAAGGTTCTTATCTTGGTCTTGTGTCCGACTGGCGGAACAGCGCCGACATCGTAGCCAGTAAACTGTTTCACCTCGGCCGGATTCGCCCTTCTAACCTTGTTAGCTCCACAAGCCAACGCTAACTTCTTCTCATCTATCCTTCTGTCTCCGGTGACTATGCCTAGAACAGGCAAACCAGAATCATCAATGAAAAGCATGCTTTTGACAATTCTTTCGCGACTCACGCCCAAACGGCCAACTGCAGCATCAACTGTCATTGTATGTTCCGCAAACTCGAAGAACTGAGCAGTGATTCCCCTTTCCTTGAGATACTCTTCTAGGTTCTTGGAAAACACTCCACGCACAACCCTTGCCACATTTCCATCTAAATTGCGTTCTGGACTCCCTATTTCTGCTTGGTCATTCGCCTTTTCTGGAGTCGTCGGCGCTCTCTTATGAGGCCTCCTGGTGGGTACTATCGCAGCTCTGCGGTCTTGGTGAATCGTGCTGACTGAATATCCCCATCTTTTGTTGACATACACTTCGACCCCACTCGTGAGCCAAGCGTAGTGCCTCTCTTAGCCTGGATGTGTCACTGGTGACGCCCGAAGGGGTCGCAGCTTCAGCTTCTTCGCCTATGGAAGGGATCAATGTTCAGGATCGCATGAAAACGCTCAAGACATCGGAGCCGTGTGATGCCCTTCGCAATTCTGTTAAGGACGACCTGACCAGAGGAGACGCGCTTGAACCGGGGAAAGGAGCGGGCCCGAAGGGATCCTGTCTCTCGATAACACGCGGGTTAGAACAAACTAGCTGGAGGATCGGAACGGTCGTTTCAGAGGGTCCCTTATATTCGATTCTCTCCCTTCGTAGAGGCCAGTGTTGGGATGTCGATTCAAAGAGCGATTCCTTTACTGTTCATGGCTTTGACATTTGCCGCTTGCTTGATTCCAGTGGAGGCCCAGCAAGATGACCAGACGGAGGCCAAGCTCTTCATACAGATAGCTGAGAACGTACGGAATATAGTCCTTGAATCTATCAAGCAGGCAAATGCTACCGGCACGGACATTTCGGTCGCCACAGCTTACGTTGAAGAAGGGAATATCATTCTCGGCCAAGCCAAAGCCGCCTACGAAAGAGGAGAATACAGCCTAGCAGCTTTCCACGCCAGAATGGCTCAGCGGGAATTTCGAAACGCTTTGAGGAACCTAGTGCCCGAAAGCCCTCCTGCTGAGGAGCAAGAGGAGCAGCTTCTTGAAGCACTGAAAAGGGCGCGAGAGACAATTCTGAAAATCAGGAGTACTCTCTCAAGCTCTACCGGGATCAGTCAGAGTCTGAGGGAACAGATCAATATGAAGCTTGATCGGGCTGAAAACCTGCTAAACGAAGCTGATTCGCTGCTGCGATCGAGGACTGGCAACACTTCCGAGGCAGCTCAAAAGCTAGATCAGTCGGAGAAGCTGATAGTCGAATCCTTCATGTTGCTCAAGTACGCCTCTGAAGAGCTGAACAAGCAGAGAATGGAGAGCTTTCTCAATAGTCTTGAGCAGGAAATTTCCAAGCTTCGAGATGAACTCGACAAGCTCAAGATGAGGGGGATCAATGTTGACGACTTGAAAGGCCGCCTTGACACGGCGGCAAGGCTGATTGAGCTCGCCAGAGACAAAGTGTCCAAAGACCAGCTTGCCGAGGCGCTTCTTGATATCCAGCAGGCAAGAGAGATCGTAAGGCAGATGTGGGAGGAAATCGCCAAACACCGTAAGCCCTAGACTAGTTCTACCTCATTCTGTGATCCGATCTTTCTTGTTCTGAGGAGACCAAGCCTCTCCAGCTTCTTCACACGTCTCCAAGCGCTGGTTTTAGGAATGCCCAATAGGTCTCTCAATTCGGACTCGAATATCCTACCGCCTTTGGAACGAATCAGCTCGAGCACCTCATTGTCCGCGTGCGATATTTGCTCAGAGAGGAGACTTGGCCTTCTTCTCAGCAATAATCTGAGAGCCAACGATAGTGCTGTCACCAGAGCAACCACTATAACTGATGTGACCGGTGAAGGCCACGCTACCGATGGAAGAGCACTGGTGGTTGAGATCGTTTCAGTTCCTGTGACCGTGCGTTCCGTAGCTGAGGTCGCCGTTCTCACAGGAATGATGTAGCTTATCTCCCAGACTCCTCTGCTGAGTGTCAAAACCGGTCTTCCGTTCTGTGCTCCTATCGATACTGGCTTCTCGTTGAGATAGATAACTGAAGCATCACTAGGAAGAATGACTTTTCCCTGAAATGCCAAACTCAGTTTCACGGTCCAGACGGGGCCCTCCTTTGATGTTATCTCAGATGTATCATATTCCAGAACGACTCTCGACGCTCCTAATGTGTAGATCAAGATGCTCTTTGGCGTCAGATCGTAGCGAAGGATCTGACCTTTTTCATCTGTCACCAAAATGTTGTCAGCCGCTCCAAGCAGTGCCAAAGATACAGAAGCGACTGTCGAGTTCACGGAGATGACGCAGCTCACACGTGCTACACCATCCCTGTACACAGAGATCTCGAGCTGCAGCATTCGATAGTCCTCTTGCGCTGCAGTTGCAGTTGGGCGAGCAAGGAACGACAACAGTAGAAGAGTCACGATCAACCTTGCAAGGTCGGTTTTGCAGAAAGAGCTCCTCATATTCTTGGGCAACCTGAAGCGACACTCTACACGTTTCTTGCTAACACGACATGCACTTCCGCTTATTCGTCAAATGCGACCCTTAACCTTCCAGATCCCGATTTGGGGCCGTCGTAGCTTTCTTTTGCACACGGATAATCTCCCCACTCAGAAGCATAAGCTTCATTGTCATGTAGGTGATCAAATGGAACGCATTCTGGAACGGTCGTTCCACAGAGTTCCTTATCTGACGTGTTTCTTTCTTGAGATTTCGAAGACAGCAGGAGTCAAAACATATGCCTTACAAAATCAGCGTGATACTGCCTAGAATCCTCGTTCGTCTGCGTAATACAAACGAGCACAGATGCTCACTCTGTGGCAGAGAGTTCAAACCGTATGACCGGCGTCTAATCAAATGTAACAGGTATGGCAGATCAAATGGAAATGGAAGAATGGTGCAACGCTGCGAACAATGTGGACGAAAGGCCAGTCTTGTGTGAATCGAGTACAGATATCCCCAAATGTGTCGAGCTTTCTGACAGTCAGGACAACGTGCATAAACTGTAGCTATCACTCTACCACTGATCGCGCACGCAAGAGAACCCGGACAAAAATCACCTTTGGACAACGCACAGGTTAGAAGAATCCCACAGCAATGGGACAGGCACGGCCTATGGTGGGCCCGGAGGGATTTGAACCCTCGACCTCCGGCTCCGAAGGCCTATGCAGACGCTTGTCTTCAGCATCCTAGTCCAACTAGACCACGGGCCCTTCACATGCGTGTAGTCTCAGAAGGGAGGACAGTAATAAGCCCGTCTGAGCTATTCGTGAACATCAGCTCGGCAGACCGTTCAAGGTTGCAGTATCTTGCGAAGCAGTCGAAACCAAGGATCCTTGAGCGCCTCTTCATGACAACGATAGACGCGATATGATCGCTCCCTGATCCCTTCTCATATCGTCTTGA
>CAZFRJ010000067.1:0-4095 GCA_964521355.1 uncultured Candidatus Bathyarchaeia archaeon
ACCAAGGTTGTGTAGCCCTGATTCATAGATTATTAGCAACGAATACCTGCTTGGTTCGAAACCTTGGCCTCCTGCTCGAACCGGGTCGTATGGATAGCCTAGGTGCACCAACAAGTCGTTGAGGTGTGTCAGTCCTTCTTTCGGTTCCTCGTCAGCGACCACTCCGATTCTGAAGGAGGCGGCCTTCACCCTTTCTTGACCTTGGGCCCGGAGCACAATGGTTGAGGCTAGAGTAGAGAGGAATAGTGCACATTCGAAGGCTACCAGTATCCTATGCCTCAACGAAGAGCTCCACTCGTCGGCAGTGCTGAAACGATTGAGGACGAGTTGATGTGCTTGGTCCTTGTGTCAACCCGCTGCGTCTTTACCCATCTTGACTTGTCTCTCATCAAAACGTGGAGTATGGCTCTGACGGTGCACGGTACCCAGTGATAGGTATAGGCGGTTGTTATGATCATTAGCGGGATCAGGAACAGAATCGATTGCGACTTGCGATGTGGAGTTTCGATCAGTTTTCCGCACTGGTCGCAGTACTTTCTGCCATGAGCTACTTCTCGTCGACAATAGCAACATAATCTCGGCCAATCGGTGCGAGTATCCTCGTTCCGCGTGCTGAGAAGGCCGTACCCTATCAGAGGAAAGAAACTCACTCCGTTAGTGATCATGAAGTACGAAGGAAACGGGTTATAGGTCGATATCACCGCTGCAAGGCTGAGAAACGATATGACCCAGCAAAAGAGCATCACTGGTGGAATCAATATGAAGAACAGGTAGTAAGTCATGTCTACCTTCTTGACAAGTCCGACCTTCGCCTTGAATAGGCGTCCTGAGAGCACGTACGTCGAAAGAGCCTGCAGAGTCCCCCATGCCCACCTAGTACGCTGCTTATAGAGCGCGCCGAAACTGTCTACTGCTTGCTGACTGACTGCTGTCGTGACGAGAAACTCGTTCTCCCAACCCTTCAGAAGCATCCTTGTTCCTATGTCTAGATCTTCTGTCAGAGCTTCTCTTCTCCACCATTGCCCATTTTCAAGAACGATTGATTCGAGAGCCGTAGACCTGATGAACTGACCATTTCCGCCCAGAGCTACGGCGCCCTTGAAGATGCTCCGAACAAACTGTGAGACTCGAGCGAAGGTTGAGAACTCTATGTCCTGAAGAAGGCCCAAGAAAAAGTCGTGCCTGTTGCTCATTCGGACGAGCGACTGGAGTGCGCCAACTCTTGGATTCCTGAACTGGTAGGACGCCTTCTTTAGCATATCTCTATCAGGCAGGCCATCTGCATCAAAGACGCCAACTATCCAGTTGTCTCGTGAGTGCCGGTGCTTTTGGAGGAGGTACCTGAACCCTGTGTTAAGGGCGTGGCTTTTTCCCTGACCTGACTCTAAGGCAGGGATTCTGAGTATGTCAAGGTTGCTGAATCTTTCTAGAAGCTCCGCTCCGACTTCTGCTGTTCTGTCGCCGCTGCCATCGTCGATCAGCATCACCTCGAAAAGCTCTCTCGGGTAGTCCAGTGAGAGTATCTTGACGAGTGTTCTCCTTATGACGAGTTCCTCACTTCTGGCAGGAACCATTATGCTGAAGGAGTGATCCGTCGCTTCCTGCTCCTGCTTCACTCTTCTTCGATCGTGTACAAAGACCACAGAGATCAGCGTTAGGTTGTAGAGAGTACAGAATAGAAAGAAGAACAGCGTGAGCACAGTAGTGTCTACGGAAACATTGAACATTGCAGCTGAGCGAGTTACGAAGACTGGTCCTAGAAGCGTTGTAACAAATAGTAGGAGTGTGAGTCCGAGTCCAACTGCAACAAAGGCTGCCACGATAATCGCCTAGTCTCTGAGTGCTGAGACTACAGAGAATTGCGTGGGTTGTTGTGCCTGAGAAGGCCTAAGGCGCGACTCTACTATCTCAGCAACGAGTCTTCCAATTGTCTTTCCAGATGATCCGTCACCAAATGGGGACTTCGAGGGCAGCTTGGTCCTAGTTTCCAACATTCCGACTGCGCATCTGATTATTTCCTGTTTGCTTGTGCCTGCAAGCCTTGCGAAGCCCCATTCAACTGCTTCAGGCCTCTCGGTAGAGTTTCTCATCACAACGACCCGTTTCCTAATCGGCGGAGACGTTGCCTCCTCTTGTACTCCTCCTGAATCTGTCAATATCAACGAGGATCGCTTCATCAGAATCAAGAAGTCGAAATATCCGACAGGAGGCAGAAGCTGCACATTCCTATGCGAAGTAAGCTTCCGCAAAAGACCTAGGCTTCTGAGACGGTTGACAGTTCTAGGATGCACCGGAAAGACAACGGGCAGAGGCATGCCTTGGAAGACTTCAACAAAACTACGGAGGACAACTGGATCATCTACGTTCTCGGCCCGATGCGCAGTAACTAGTACATATTCCCTGAAGCGCAGTCTCTGTGAGATTGTTGAGATAGATTCTGCTCTTGACATGTTGTTGATGGTTGCGTCTATCACCGTGTTTCCTGTGACATGCTTCGATCCTGGTGCTTTTTCCTCGAAAAGGTTCAGTAGGGCTCTCTCTGTCGGTGCGAAAAGGTAGTTGGATACGTGATCGATCATTCTTCGATTGTGTTCTTCGGGCATTCGCCAGTCGTAGCTTCTGAGTCCTGACTCGACGTGACCTACTGGGACTTTCTCTTTGATGGCTGCTATTGTCGCTGCAAGAGCGGTATTGGTGTCGCCTTGAACTAGGGCCAGGGCTGGGTCGAGTTCTCTTATCGCTTGGGCGGCTCTGATAACAACCTCGCCGGTCAATGTTGCCGAGTGGCCCGCTCTGATACCTAGGTCGTAGTCTGGTTCGGGCAGTCCTAGTTCGCTTATGAAGGCTCGCGAAAGCTCATGGTCGTAGTGTTGGCCTGTGTACAGGAACTTGAAGTGAACTCTCTGTCTCTTCAACGCTAGAGCGATGGGTGCCATCTTGATCAGTTCTGGTCGAGTTCCAGCAATGATGAGAGGTTTGCCCAACGCCATCCGCCTAAGGCACCAGATAGGTCGGCTGTCGATATATCAATGTTCCGATTGCGGAACATTGGTGTACCGCCAATTCAACAATCGCTACATCAGCACTAGACGAAGAAATACCTCTTGAATCAACGTGAAGGACTAAGAGGAAACTCCCATACGTCACGGGGCGAGTTTGAACCTTGGCTGAGCACAAGCGGTCATCAGCATCAGGCAGAAGATAGCACTCGTCATGCCGGCAACAGCAAAATTGGCTTGAAAGATGCTAACTCCACCGAGGATTGAGAAGCCGCTCATTTCGTGAGCTTCTCAAATTCCTTCTGGAATGATTCCCTGAGAAAGCCCTTCTTCTCTCGGGGTAAGAACGAGGAATCGATTGCGTTAAGGCTCAGGCGAAATAAGTCGGGTAGGGCAAAGCCCAGCTCATCGCTAAGCGTATGGTATTCGTTGTTCATGTTCGTTCCGAACATTGTTGGATCGTCGGAGTTTACTGTGACGTTCAATCCTTTGTCGAAGAAATCTCTGATCGGATGGTTCCGGATGCTGTCAACCACTTTGGTCTTGAGGTTACTTACGGGACACATCTCGATTGAGATGTTCTTCCTCAACAAATGCTCCACAAGTTTGGGATCCTGTCTTGCTGTCACGCCATGGCCTATCCTTTCTACGCCTAGATATCTTAGCGCTTCCCAGATACTTTCGGGGCCGCATACCTCCCCGACGTGGGCAGTGAGATGGAAACCCATTTCCTTTGCTCTTCCGTAGACCCTGGCAAAGCGCCTTGTAGGAGAGATGTATTCTCTTCCTCCGATGTCGATTGCAGCGACTCTTTCATGGCATGTTGACATTAGGTCAAGCTGCTTCAGGCCGGCCTCAGGACCGTAATCTCTGACCAGGTCTATTTTGAGATTGCAGTCAATACCGAAGTCAAAGTGGGCCCTTTCGATTCCTCTGTTTATCGCCTTTTGCATTTCGGAGTAGTCGAGGCCGAGACGTATGTGGTCGGGTGCTGAGAAACTTGCCTCAACGTATCTTACGTTCTGCTTTGCCTCGTCTTCGAGCATCTCGTAGACGATCCGCTCAAACTGTTTCTCTTTGCGTATGCAGCGCATGA
>CAZFRJ010000068.1:0-4085 GCA_964521355.1 uncultured Candidatus Bathyarchaeia archaeon
AACTTGTCAGCATAGCAGACAAGCTTCTCTTCAATAGTTGATGGAACATGATCAATCGGCGCAAGGCCAAGAGCGATCGCCTCTTCACGAGGTATTCCTGCTCCTACATGGTTTCGAACAAGGCCGACTAACCTGTCGGGATAGCCCATCTTCTTTAGCATCTCGGCGCCAACCGATCCGTGCTTAACGCCGTGAGTTACTGACCTACCGATGTCGTGAAGAAGTGCGCCGATTTCAACCAGATGAAGATCCACCTTGATCCTAGGATTTATGGAAGATACGATCTCTCTTGCTACGTCGGCCACCAAGATACTGTGCTTAATGACATCGCTTGAACAGCCAGCCTTTCTGAGGGTTTTCAAAGCCTCGGCCCGCGAAGGGAGGCTACTCACTGAGCTCATCCTCAAGCTTCTTGATCAGGTCAGAGAGCTTCTCGATGATCTTCGAGTTATCAACGCCTGTAAGGTGGCCTCCACATTTTGAGCATCGGAAAGCTGTCTCCATAGCCTCCTCAAAAGTGAGACGGACGTCAGGGCACTTTTCACATATGAAGAAGCTATGGGAGCGCTCATGCTCCAATCGGGACTTCAATTTCTCAAGCGTTCTTCTCTTGCGACTCCTTATGAAGGCGTCCACCTGATCCGGCTGCAGTCTCCAGAGGAACGTGTACCAGCCGGTCTGCTCGTTTCGAATCCTCGTAGAAGAAACCAAGGCATGATCATAGAGCTTGTACAGGATCTTCCTCACAGTGTTCAGACGGATACCGGTTTCCGCTGCGATCGTATCATCTGACGCCTCTTTTAGCTTACCTAGAACCTCAACGACTTTGACAGCGTCTTCGCCGCCAAAGAACCTTGCCACCTTTATGAGTTCCTCGTCCATGAAAGCCAAGGAATCCGGGTCTCCCGGAGAGGCGTCCTACAGTACTATATGGCGATCTTAACATTAATGCCTTTTCGACGACAATCGAGCGGCATCATTAGCGAAGCGATTGTTCAAGACCGATTTTGGCCAAATGTTTCCCTCTAGGTGAATGAAGCACCTTGATCTTTGCATGTTCAAACTTCTTTGATAACTCACGCCCTTCAAACAATCGATCAAGAAAGACTGCTAAAGCGGCCACCTCGGAGTGAGGCTGTCCGCCAATCGCAATGTTGTAGTCGGAGAATTCCTTCGAAAAGAATTCGGAGGGCACTTTCTGGCTTCCAATCATAACCATGACATCACGCTGTGAAGATCGGATCTCTTGCGTCACGTCCGTATCAGCAACGTTCTGACCGTACATGGTCAAGTGAACTACGACCCCACCCTTCTCCTTCCATTTGGCAGCAGCTTTCTTCCAAGGAACACCCATTTCGAAGGTGAAGTCGCCACCCCAGTCAGCTATCACTTCCTCTATCTTTGCCTTGATACTCTTGTCTTCCACATCAGCAAGGATGAAGCCTGAAGCACCTAGAGCACGTGCCGTCAAGGCAACATGCGTCGTCACTCTTAGATCTCTAGGCCGATGCCCCCACCTTAGGACAACTACCCTCAAATCTCAGACCGCTTCGAACAAGCTCATTGGCTCTTGACTTTCTGCTTCACCCTTACTATGTCGCCCAAGGTGAGACCCGGGGCCGCAACTACACCTGTCGACGTAGGAACCTCAACTCTAGGAGTAAGGAGAACAATCCTGAGCGAATGTTCAAGCTCACGGCAAAGCTTCATATCTGGAGCGATCTTCCCCGATTCAACTTTCTGGATGATCGAAAGCCTTTCCTTCACTCGCGTCGCAAGGTCCTGCTGAGTAAGCCCCATCCTTTCTCTCGCTTCACGTATCTTCGTTCCACAATCCTCGATGACCTCGAACTCGTCAAGATCTTGACGGGCAGTCGATCGCGCCGGCCTCGGAGAATACCGGACCGCCGAGGCCCATTGCGAGACGCGCCGTGGAGGAGGCTCAACATACGGCTTTCCAAGCTTTGCGCATCTATGACATACGACGACCTTTGCCCCTTCAATGATCACCTTTATGGGACTTCCCAGTATCGTCTCTCCGCATACGTCGCAGTTCAACGCCTCCACCGCATCTTGGTAGTGAATGAGGCATATTTGGTCTTGACGGCTTCACTCGCCTGAGACGAAGTCTGTTCAGTAGAAAACTCTACAGTCTTCTCAACTGCAGCATTTCCGCAATGTTTGCCTTCGGATCAATCCTAGGAACTATGTGACCTGCCCCCGACGTGAGGAGAGTTGTGACTCCGGGTCCGTGCCCAGCGATTATGCAGTCGCTATGAGCAACTATGCCCACGGAAACGGCGCCCTCCTTGTATATCCTACCGAAGGAGTGATCTGCATCCATTATTGCCACCAAGTCTCCGAGTCTCAGATCTTCTAAGTCGTACTTCTTCTTTGAGGCATCGTCGAATAGCTGAATGTCATAATCCCCCGAGTATACTTGACTCGCGCCCAGGCCGGACCCCATGACATGAGCTGGCACCTTGTGCGTCACCGGAACCTCAAGCTTGCCATCGACGATCTTCGGGTTCATCGATTCAAAGAACTTTGGATCAGTGTTCATGACTTTCACCTCAGGCAGATCTAGAAGTTTGAGGCCAACACCGAACGCCTTGATCAGGATCTTGTCTTGGAGCATCAGCTTGTCCAAGGTCTCAGGCTGGAAATCAGCAAGAATATGCTCGATGCCACCATGTTTTCCAGTTACTGTGCCTTTCGCGCCTTTGGCGTCTCCCGTTGCCACAACTGCCTCGTTTCCCACACATGTCAATATGTTCAATGCAGCGTTTGGTCCTTCCGGGAAACGTTCATCCTTCTCCTTGTTCTCGATGCTCACTCCGGGCTCAACATGATCCGCTTCCCATCCAGAGGCAGGGTCGCCAACCCGAATATTGTATGTTATTCCCCCTACCCCCGGCAAGACCACTGGCTTTCCATCAGACGAGATCTTGTACGCGCTCTTCGACACTACGGGACTAACGACTTCGCCCATGACAGAAATCTTGACCAACTTGTCTACGTTCGTACGTATCTTCATCACCATCAACTTCCGGAGACAAACTATAGCAGCCACGTATTGATTTGACGGTTTCGATAAGCAAACTTTCGGCTAGGATTCGGAACTTCCATGCCTGACTTTCACAGCCACTCCACGCCTGAAAGAGAGCATCTCCTCCCCGCTGAGGAAAGCCCTTCCCGTCGCCACCAATTCGTTCTTCTCATTGACCACGATTACCTCGTCCTCCGGACGAATGGTCGGGCTCGCGTGTCGAACATGTTTGGCAAAGACGTTTCTCCCGCACCTTATGAAGTCTGAAACATCGGTTTGAACAACAACGATGTTCTTGAAGCAACTCTTTCTCATCAGCAGTCTTGCGCCTTCAAGCGACAACGCAAGCATTCCATCTGTCGGACGCAGAGTAGCAAGGAGCTTGCCGTCACGGTACAGATGTCTCATCCTTCCTGTACGCGGAGAGTGAACAACCTTCGTCGTCCCTGTGAAGAGAGCTTCGCCCACTCCTCTGCCGAGCTGGTAGTTTGCTATTCCCCTTAGTTTGACTAGCTCTTCTGCCGTGACTCTTCTCATGTCAAATCCCTTCAAGGAACGGCTTTGGACACAGTCAGGTCGCTCCAGTTGTTGTGGAAGCTCCAGTCTTCACAAGAGACTAGTCGAGGATTAGAGCATAAAGTCATTTCTACTAGGATTTAAGAAGCATCCTTCCCAGAGTATGATAGAGGTTGGATTGAGCCATGGTCAAGAAGAGACTTCCTGTTGCAGACGACATCAAGCAGTTCAAGTTCGTTTCAGATCCTCAAGTCTCTCCCGACGGAAGGAGCGTTCTATTCGTTGTCACTCAGGCGATCGACGAAGGAAAGAACGGAGATTACGAAAGCAACATCTGGAGGTTCTCCAAGGGGAAGGTCAGACAGTTAACCTTCAGGGAAGGAAGAAACACAAACGCTCGATGGTCCCCCGACGGAAAGACAATCCTGTTCATATCATCGCGAAAGACCGATGAGAAGAGTTACACGCGACTCATGACGATGCCTTCAGACGGGGGAGAAGCTAGAACCATTCTAGAACT
>CAZFRJ010000069.1:0-1927 GCA_964521355.1 uncultured Candidatus Bathyarchaeia archaeon
CGAATCCTTGATGCCCTCAAAGAATCTCACGTGAAGTATCAGGTCGGCCACAACAGACGATTCTGGCCAGTGTACAAGAAAGTCAAGAACATGATAGAGACTCGCGCACTGAAGCCTCACATGGCTTCGGCAAGAATCATCAGAGGAGAACTGAAGAGACCAAGCTGGGTCGGTGACCCCAAGGTCTCGGGAGGCTTCATCTACGAGAGCATAATCCATGTCTTAGACGCCCTCCGATGGCTGATGGGCGACGTCACCGAGGTCTCCGCCTTCGGCAAGGCGAATGTCTACGAAGATCAGATCAACGACATCGCGACGCTTCTCAAGTTCAAGGAAGATAGATTCGCCTCCTTGGCGTGCTCAGGCCACACGAGCTGGATCACTCCTGTAGAGAGGGTTGAGATCTACGGCGATCACTCGTGCGTCGTCGTCGAGGAGCCTTGGAAGTTCGCTCACTCACCTGGCCTCGACGCCGAGACTGTAACCTATGATTTCAGCCAACTTTCGCGTGGAACAATGGGATGGGCGTGGGGTTTCGCTGAGGAAGACAGACACTTCATCGACTCAATAGTCAACGACAAGAAGACAGTTGTAGATGAGACAGATGGTTACAGAGCTGTAGAGATAGCAGAAGCCTGCTATCGATCGATCAACTCAGGCAGGCCAATCCAGCTTCCACTCTGAAGACTCACGAAAAGTGAGTAACATGAAAACGTGCCTGAATCAAGCCACACTACTCACTTCAGACCTAGAGACCTTCGTCAGAGTAGCCAGCTCGGCCAAGTTTGATGCTATTGAACTCAGAACCGAGAAAGTCCAAGAGAGCCTCAAGAGAAAGGGAAAAGCAGAGATATCAGAACTCGTTCGCTCTTCGGGCTTAGAAGTTGTTAGTCTGAACGCTCTTGAGAGCTTCTCGCTTGATGAACGCCAGTTCATGAAGACAATGGATGACGCCAAGGAGATGATGAGCATCTGTGATGTCATCGGATCCAGGACGATCGTTGCGATATCCGCTCCCACGCTTCCGGGACTCACAGATCAGGAAGCTGTCGAGAGGACCAGATTCGGACTTGAGAAGCTCGTTCGTCTAGGTTCTGAGTACGGTGTCAACGTTTGCTTCGAATTTCTAGGATTCAAGTCCAGATCGGTCCGAACGCTTGAGGAATCTTGGCATGTTCTGGAAGAACTTCCTTCCGGCCAAGTGAACCTCGTCATAGACACTTTCCACTTCTACGTCGGAGGAAGCTCATTTGACTCGCTAGAGGAAATCCCTGCGGAGAGACTCTCCGTGGTTCACATCAACGATGTCGAGCAGAAGACTCGCGACGAGTTGCGCGATGGGGACAGAGTACTGCCCGGCGAAGGAGTAATGAATCCAAAGATGTTGATTGACCGATTGCGAGCAAAGGGTTACGCTGGTCCACTGTCGGTGGAGCTTTTCAGAGAGGACTATTGGAAGCAAGACCCATTGTCCGTGGCTAGAAAGGCGAGGCAGTCGCTCGACAAGTTCCTCTGATCACCTGCACATCGAGCAATCCTAGTTTCTGCAAACTACCAGTCTAGCTTCTGCTGGTCAGCAGTGGCTTCAGATACTGTATGGTGTCAAGGAAGGCTTGTCTGACACTTGGCTCGGGCAGAATCTCAGCCGACAAGCAGCCCTTGTAGTCGATTCCTCTCAGCTCGGAGATGATTGAGGCAAAATCGATGTGCCCTTTCCCGGGGGCCAACCTATTGCTGTCAGCGACATGAAAGTGCGCAAGCCTGCCTGCCGATCGCCGCAACGAGTCTGCTATCGAGGTCTCTTCAATATTCATGTGAAACGTGTCGGCCATTATCTTGACGCTCCTTGAGCCAACGTCCGAAGCCATCTTCAAGGCCTCGGCCACGGTATTGATGAGATCGGTTTCGTAGCGATTGATCGGTTCGA
>CAZFRJ010000069.1:2027-4074 GCA_964521355.1 uncultured Candidatus Bathyarchaeia archaeon
AAGGCCTCGGCCACGGTATTGATGAGATCGGTTTCGTAGCGATTGATCGGTTCGATCGCCAGTGTTACACCATGCTGCTCAGCGACTGAAGCGCTACGCAAAAGGCAGTCCCGAACCGTCCTCCAAGCCCCGTAACGAGTGAATCTTCCGCCTGAGAGTCTTCCGCGTATCAATCCTATTATGACGACCGCTTTGAGATCCCCAGCGAGCTTGATGTATTCCTGCAGGCGATCAACAGCTCTCTTTCTAACACTAGGACTGCTCAAGAAGCTGATTCCATGAATCGTGTACGCATGTCCTGTCCCGATCGCTGGAATTTCCAAACCATGACATACGGCAAGTTCCTTCAAGAACGACAAATCTGCCATTCGTGGATCTGATATGTGAAGTTCTAGGCCGTCATAACCCATGTCTGCAGCCATTTTGAAAAGCTCCCGAATGCGCTTCCTTCGTCTAGCCTTCGGCAGCTCTTCCATCGTTGCGACCGCGAAGCTTATTCTCAAACCTTCAACCTTAGCGAGAAGACTGGTTTACGTGACAATATAAGTACCGACACCTGCTATCGCTCTTTTGGCAGTTGCCGTCTCCGCAAGGCTTTTGCTCAGAGCCAAGCAGATGTGGAATGCAGGTGAAGTAAGTTGGTCAAACGAATTCAGATCGTTACGTCAGCTACAGGCAAGGTCGTTGCTGAACTACTTGAAGGAAAGAACACGAAGACCAGTGAGGCGCTTTGGAGCGCCCTTCCGATCGAAGGCTCGGCCAATCTGTGGGGTGACGAGATCTACTTCGGGATACCGGTCACGGTTGGGTTAGAGGAGGCACAGCAGACAGTGGACGTAGGCGACATTGGGTATTGGCCTCCTGGAAAGGCGTTCTGCATCTTCTTTGGACCGACACCGGCGAGCAAAGGGAAGGAACCTCGTGCAGCCAGTCCGGTAAACGTGTTCGCAAGAATAGTTGGAGATCCTCTCGTCTTCAGAAAGGTCAAGGACGGCGACAAAGTGAGAATCGAGAGATCAACCTAGTCCACCGGATGCCATTTCTCTCGATCTATGTCCCCTTTAGGAAGCTTGACACCACGCCCTGGTATGCGCTTACGAGCACACCCTTGGCAGTGCTGACTATCTCCTCACTGGTCTGGTGGGGTTCCGGCTTCACTTCGAAACCAACCATCCCGTCATAATTGATTTCCAGCAATACTCGCAATAACCTTGCGACATCGCTCTCAGAGTTCACGGCTCCCTTGGTGTAGAACCCGGGATGAGTATCCACTAGGGCCCCGTCTGTCTTCTTGGTGCATCCTACATGTATGTGTGCCAGAACGTCGGCCGCCCGCTTCAGATCCTCAGGCATCTCTTTGAGCATAGGTGCATGACTGAGATCCCACATCAGCCCGATGTTGTCACACTGCTCCCTCACTTTGCTCACAACATCGATCGCCTCGCCTAGCGGCCCTATCAGCAGTTTCTTGTCGTGGTCTCTGTCGAATGTCTCAAGCGCTAGTCGGACCTTCCTCTGAGATGCATGCTTACATATCTCTATGAGGCTCTGAACAAGGTTCTCAGTCGCCTCTCTACGCTTATCGATTCCGGGATCCGGCCCTGAGCAGAGTCCTATCATTCGCATCCCGCGGCCGCTCACCAGATCAATCTCGCTCTTGATCCTACCGATTGCTTCTCTCCGCTTAGAAGCGTCCGGAGCGTTTAGATCCAGTTTGTTCGTGAGTATGTCGGGCTGAAGGCCTCGGGCAAATGTCTTCTCGCTCAGATATCTCTTCACCCGGTCCCAATCTGCCGATCCAATAGACGGGACCTCGACTGCGTCAAAAAAGGAGTCATCAAGAATCCTCAGCAGGTCGCCTACAACATCGCCTTTCTCCTGCATCATCCCGGGATAAGCCATGAAGCTCACTATGCTAATCTTCCAAGGGAACTCGCTTGATAGACGAAGCCCCTTATGACGTAAGGTGACAGCGAATCCCAAGGCCAGTATCTCCGACTTGCCCGCGTATCATAATTCAAGCTAATATCGTTTTCCGATTCCTCGC
>CAZFRJ010000070.1:0-4040 GCA_964521355.1 uncultured Candidatus Bathyarchaeia archaeon
AGCTCTCCTATTCTCTGGGCTGTTCCACCGGAAGCAATGATCTCAAACCCAAGAGATGAGATACAGGGAAGCAATGCCTCAAGACCAGACTTGTCATAGACACTAATCAGAGCCCTCCGAATCATTCAGGTCTCACCAAAGCCCCTCTTCCTTCAATCTCTTCTCCCAATGGGTGAGAACCTTGTCAGCCTTGGATGAGGCTATTCCCAGATATTTCGATGGGTCACGAATTAGCTCCAACTGCTTTGATGTGAGCTTCTTGAGGTACGGCTGAAGAGATTGATCAGACAGGGCCAGATCAACTAATGGTCTTCCAACGCGAGATGACTCAAGGCTCAGTCTTCTGACACACTCATGAGCGTCCGGATGTCCAGTCGAAGCGAGAAGAACGTAAAGCGGCTCGGCACCGATCGAAGGAAGAGCAAGATCCAGGTTCTTTGCCATATTCGTCTTGTCAACAACAAGCTTCTGGCAGACTTTGCAGAGCCTCCTAACGCAGAAGTCGAAGGCCATGAGAAATTCTGGGTCGTACCTTTGAGAGGCTGAATTCGTGAGATCTCTCTGATGCTCCGAAACTTGGTCGAGATACTTCGTGGTCATTCTAGGAACAAACTCTTTCCAGAGACTTTCGATATTCTCGAAGCTCTCCGGGTTCCTCTTATGAGGCATCGTGGAGGAGCCAACTCGTTCCTCTTCGAAAGCTTCGCCAACCTCTCCTATCTCTGACCTCTGCAGGTGTCTCATATCTCTAGAGAAATTAGCCAAGACCCCCCATGCCGATACGACACTGTGGATCAAGTCCGTAGTTGGCTCCGGAGGGACTATCTGAGTAGAAACAATGGCCGGCCTCAACCCTAGTGATGATAGGACCTCTCTTTCAAACTCTTCAGGGTCTTTGATGAAAAGCGAAGAGGCGTTGTACGCCCCCACCGCACCAGAGAACTTTCCAACCAAACTCTGCGAGGACTCTTTCAACTCTAAGATTCTGTTCCCCCAACGATTCACGTATTGAGCCAAGGCAAAGCCGAAAGTCATCGGTTCAGCAAACAAGCCATGAGTCCGACCGATCTGAACAGTATCCCTCTCTCTTCTAGCCAGTTCAATCCAAATCCTCTCAAGCTTGACCATGTCTGGGATTATGACCGACTCGACGGCCTGTTTGTACCTCAGCATATTGGCTGTGTCGACAATGTCGTAAGATGTTGCGGTTAGGTGCACATACGGCTTTGCTTGGTCACTGACTTTGCTCCTTATTACGTTGACAAGCGCACGTATGTCATGTATCACTCGTCTTTCTTCTTCCGCAACTTCTTGCGCAGTGACAGAGTCCGCGGCTGCAGCAATTTCTTTGGCAACATCTTTCGGACAGATGCCTCGCTTTGCCAAGGTCTCAACTAGGGCCTTTTCAACCGACGCCTTGTATCTTACGAAAGCTTCAGCAGAAAGATAACGATTCAGCTCCTTCACAGAATATCTGCTGTCTGTCGGGGAGCATACGCTGAATCTCGAAATCAAGTCTTCTGGGATTTCGCTTCACCCCCTAACTCTTTGAGAACTTGATCTAGACTCTTCAAGTGCAGATCTTCTATTTGCCTATTTCCACTTAATACTTCGTAGGCTCCAACACATCTTTTTGAGACTTCATCTATCACCAGCTTTGGCAGCCTAGGCGGAGTCCCTTCTCCAGCAAATCCGTAATACTCTCTGAGAAAGACCCGCAAGAACTCCTTGTCGAGAGCGTGTGCCTCTTGTTGTTCTCCTACTTCGAAGTGTTTGGAACTCCACAGGCGAGCTGAGTCGTGGGTGGGCGGTTCGTCGATCTGTATGAGAAGGCCACGATGTCTCCCATATTCAACCTTGAAATCCGGCACCGTTATTCCTCTTTTCTTGGCTTCGTCAAAGTAGAATTCGTAGAGCTTGAAGGATGTTTCCTTGAGGGTACGCCATTCGTCGTCAGTGAGCAGCCCTTGATCTATCGCCTCGTTTCTGGTTATGTCATCATCATGACCTATCTCTGATTTTGTTGTAGGAGTCAGAACGACCTCAGGTAGTTCCTCTGCCATTCTCAGCCCATCTGGTAGCAAGATACCTCCGAAACTCCTCTCGCCCTTTGTGTACGCCCGCCACATTGAACCATAGATGTGGCTTCTGACAACCCATTCCATGTCCACTCGCTCAGCCTTCGCGACTCTCATCGAGCGACTGTCAACACGACGGAGGAAGTGGTTTGGTATGATGTCCTTGGTCCTAGCGAACCAGAACTCACATAGTCCGGTGAGAGCGTCGCCTTTACTTGGAATCACGTCCGGAAGAACAACATCATATGCGCTGACTCTGTCAGATGCAACGATCAGCAGCTCTTCGCCCAAGTCATAGACATCTCGAACCTTGCCTTTCCGAAAGAGCTCAAGTGACCGACTCAAGACTCACTCGCTCTGAACATTTCTGATCTTCAGGTCAGCCTTCTCGTTCTTCAACCGCATCTCCATCTGGTACTCTTTGACTCGATTCGCTAATCTTGCGTCAGATTCTCCGAGAATCTTTGCTGCGGCAAGGGCTGCGTTCTCTGGATCACATATCACAAGGGGTGCAACTCCTTTGGGCATTCTGAGTGACGAGAATATGTCGATCCGCCAAAGGTCTTCTGACTGTGGTGGGCAAGCAATGACGGGATGCCTGGTCTTGAAATCTACTAATCCTGATAGGGCGTTTGACAGACCTGCAACCGTTATGTACACGATCGTATCGTCGAGCTTCTCATAGTCCTCGATCATCCTGAGGAGTCTCTCTGAATCTTTGTGGGCTGAGGCAACTCTGATATCGCAACTTACGCCGAACTTATCGAGGAATGATTTGATCGGAGAGGCAAAGGCATAATCATGTTCCGATCCGAGAATGACGACAACCCTCTTGCCTGTCATGGCCAGAAATAGAGGGAAGTCTCTCTTATCTTTGACTGAGATTACTTGACATAGTTGATCGCTGAAACTGATGTTTAGCGAGTCGGTGTGGAGACGTGAGAGAGGTCGCCGTGGCTGAGGCGCTCTGCTTGCGCTTGGACAAGAGGCACGGAGAATCGGCGCTCAGGCTACTCAGAGAACTTCAACTGTTGGACACTGGCTTTGGAATCGGCCATGATGGCGATCAGCTACTTATTGCTCTGAATAGATCTCCCTCCGAACCGGAGCGCGCCGCGCTGGAAACCAAGTTCGGCGATCTCCGAATTGGCACACGTACTCTGAGCAGAGTGCTTCATGAACCTCGAACGATCATTGAAGCCTTGAAGGATCAACTGGCTCCCCATCAGTTGGCGAGTCTGCCCAGATCGGTTGACATTATAGGAGAGATTGCGATCGTTGAGTTGCCAGAAGAACTGCGCAAGCATGAAGCGCTAGTCGGCAAGGCGATTCTGGAAACCAACAGGAATCTTCGCACGGTGTTGGCTAAGGCTGGCCCAATATCGACTGAGAAACGCGTGAGACACTTTCGTGTCATCGCCGGCTCTGACAATACTGAGACAACTCATGTAGAATACGGGTGCCTGTTCCGCGTCGATGTGACGAAGGTCTATTTCAGCCCGAGACTTTCCTTTGAACATGAAAGAGTTGCCAAACAGGCTAGAGAGAACGAGACAGTAGTTGACATGTTCACAGGGGTGGGCCCTTTTGCGATTCACATAGCTAAAGGAAGAAGAAAGATCCGCGTCTATGCCATCGACATGAGCGATGACGCAGTCAAGTATCTTCGAGAAAACATACTGCTCAACCATGTTGACGATAAGGTTGTAGCGATCAAGGGAGACGCACGGGCAGTCATCGAAGAGCACTTGGCTGGAAAATGCGACCGGGTCATCATGAACCTTCCCACCAGAGCAGCAGAGTATGTGGATGCTGCATGCCTAGCCATCAAGCCAACAGGCGGAGTCATTCATTACTATACATTCTGCAAAGATCCAGATCCCGTTGACAGGGCCAAAGAGATGCTTTCTGAAATGCTCTTGAAGGCAAATAGGAGACTTGACAAGATGCTCTATTCAAGAA
>CAZFRJ010000071.1:0-4001 GCA_964521355.1 uncultured Candidatus Bathyarchaeia archaeon
AGCGTGCTTCAAGAGACCCTTGAACAGAAAGAACTCATTCACTATGATTAGTGAAGTTCTGCCACGCAAGAAGCGTCACGACTGCAGTCGACAAGACATGAGAAGACCTTTGAAGAGAGCGAAGCCCTTTGCAGCGGATGAAGGGGAGGGGGGAGCCGTTGTTCAACGACGGCATCCTTAGGGATGTGGCTGTTTCAGTTTCGAATTCGGTCGGCTGATTTGCCCTGTCGGTATTTTTCAAGCTAGTCCTCGTGTCCCGAATTGAGTAGCTTCGTGAAACTTGCCACCGTAGCTGGATTCTACTCGTTTCCGTAGTCGCTGGCATCGCGCCAGAGATATTCGAAATAGTTCTTGGCAAATCTGGCCAGACCTGCGTGGTCTGACCAGATAGCTAGAGCCCTTCCCCCCTCCTCACCTTCGAGCAAGAGCATCACCTCTTGCACATCGGACACAATGCCTCCTCCAAACATTTGGCCTCGCACCTTCACCTCGGCGAACCTGCAAGCCTCATTCAGAGTTTCCCGTTCGACTTTCTCTGAGGTCATGAGCTGGACCTTGATACCTCTGCTCCTAAGATGGAGGAGAGTTGGAGATACCAGATCTAGCATCTCCCTAGTGAATTCCGGGACCGCTACTAGGATCTCTTTGGCAGACTTCTCCATTGTCTCTCTTATCTTCGACATTATGTTGAATTCTCCCCGAACGATCCAGATATCGGGCCTCTCCCGAGATTCTCTTCTCTCAAAGATGGGGGTCAATTCACCGAGAATCTGTGTCTCACCGGCTTTCAGAAGTCTCTCACGTCTGAGCTTGGTAGCTTCAAGAGCGTCAAGCGGTGATCGGGGATAATACTTCGACGGACGGCCTGACTCGGTTTCAATCCAACCTTTCCGTTCGAGGCTTCCTAGAATCTCGTATATCTTCGAATAGGGTACCGGTGCCATCTCACTGATTTCGCTCGCAGTCATGCTTCCTCTTTGAAGGAGCGCCACGTATGCCCTTGTCTCATATTCAGTTAAGCCCAGATCTTGTAGCGCTCTTCTCGTCTTCTCGCTGATGGACATTCCTACTTTTCACCGTTTGAGAGGTTCGGAAATCCCTTTATACGGTCAGTTAATTGTCTACCCGGATATTTACAACTCTCGGTGGTGTCATGTTTGGCACGGCTTTTGAAAGAAACGAAAAGCCTCTGCCCAGAATGCCTAGCCGTCATCGACGCGAAGGTGCTCGAGGACAAGGGAAGCGTCAAGATAGTCAAGGCTTGCAAGGAACACGGTTCCTTCGAGGACACATACTGGTCAGACTATGAGCAGTACGCAAGGTTCGAGAAGTATGAATGGGTGGGCGATGGCATCTCAAACCCCCGAACGAAGACGACGAGGGCATGTCCGTACGATTGTGGTATATGTCCAGAGCACAGGTCTCAGACCGTCCTTGCAATAATCGATATCACGAACAGATGTAACATGAGGTGCCCCGTATGCTTTGCCAATGCAGCCGCGACTGGCTACGTCTACGAGCCCACTCGTGAACAGATCGAGGAAATGCTGAGAAATCTTCGTCGAAACGAGCCTATTGCTCCAACGGCGCTTCAGTTTAGCGGAGGCGAGCCTACTGTACGTGAGGACTTGTTGGAGCTAGTCAGGAGAGCTAAGGCGTTGGGCTTCGACCATGTGGAGGTCAATACGAATGGCATCAAGATATCCCAAAGCGCTAGCTACATCAAGGAGCTCATGGAAGCCGGTGCCGACACGTTCTACTTGCAGTTCGACGGCCTCGACGATGAGGTGTATCGGAAGACCAGAGGCGTACCGCTTCTTGACACTAAGATGAAAGCAATAGAGAATGCGCGGAAGGCGGGCCTCGACAGCCTGGTTCTTGTACCGACCTTGGTGAGGGGGGTGAATGACCACCAGATAGGCGACCTGATCCGCTTTGCTGCAAAGAACCATGAGGTTATCCGCGGAGTAAATTTCCAACCAGTTTCAATCTGTGGAAGAATCGACCGATCGAAGCTTAGAGAGATGAGGATAACCATAAGCGACTTCCTGAGGCTTGCCGAGGAGCAAACAAATGGCGAGGTCAGAGCCTCAGATTTCTATCCCGTTCCAGTAGTCGTCCCGGTTGCGAAGGCAGTCGGCTCCCTCAAGGGAAGACGATACTCTGAGTTCACGGCACATCAACACTGTGGCGCTGCCACTTTCATACTTGTAGAGCACGGCAGGATTACTCCGATCACCAAGTTTACCAACGTGGACAAGTTCATGAATTCCCTGAAGAAGGCCTACGAGCTGGCTTCAAAGGGAAAGAAGACTCAGGCAAGGATCCAGATGATGACCGCCATGCGACATGTAAGTTTCGGCATGCTGAGCGATCTAATGACCGCGGTTCTTACGAGCGGGACCTATGAAGCTCTAGGAAAGATGATGCGTAAGATGATAATGATAAGCAGCATGCACTTCATGGATCCATATAACTTCGACTTGCAACGAGTCCAGCGATGCTGCATACACTACGCAGTCCCGGACGGACGGATAATTCCCTTCTGCACAATGAACAGCATTCACCGCGCAGGGATCGAGCAGAAGTTCTCGACGCCCATTAGCGAGTGGAAGGAGACGAAGGCGGGGCTATGAGAGAGCGAGGCCCGCATAGATCTTTGTGAACTCCAACAACTTGCTTACAGAAACCCTTTCGTTGATGCCGTGAACGTTCCCGTAGTCTATGTCCGCGGGTCCAAGCCCTATTAGTGTCGGCACCTTTCCATCAAGAATCAGGAAAGACGCGTCAGTTGCTCCGTATCCTCCCATGATCCGCGGAGTGTAGCCAGTCACTCTTCTTATCATGTCCCTTGCTTTCCTCACGACTGACTGGCCCTCATCCAACTCCACTGCTTTGTGCTTTCCAAGTTTCAGCTCGTAGGATACATTGAGGTCCTTGTCGCTTCTCTTCACTCGGTTGATAACACGTTCTATGTCGCGCTTTATCAATTCCTCCGTCATTCCGGGGAGATATCGGATGTCAGATGTGGACGTGCATTTTCCAGGGATGACATTTGACTTCTCCCCTCCTTGCATTAGGGTGCCAGCTGCGATCGTTGGAGGCGTCAAGTATTTACTGCGCTTGAACGTGAACCCGATACGATCTAGCGCGATCAGCAGCTTTGACATCTTTAGGTTGGCGTTGATTCCTTCTCTTGGGTTTGCAGCGTGGGCTGTCTTTCCCTGTACGGTCAGGGTGAGGGAGGCGGTGCCCTTCATGGAATTCCGGACGAAGATCCTGTTCTTACTAGTTGAGGCCTCCAAGACGAAGCCATAGTTGGCCTTGCTGGCATAACCATTCTCAACCATGTAGTAAGTGCCTAGTTGCCCTCCCACTTCTTCGTCGCAGACGGCATGGACAATGACGTTGACCGCTGGTTCCAGACCTAGTCTCTTTATTCCTTCGAGAGCTGCTATTACGCATCCGACAGCTCCTTTGTCGTCGGCCACTCCTCTGCCATACATCCAGCCTTCTGAGACTTCGGCACGGTATGGGTCGAAGCTCCAGAGCGATTGGTCGCCGATTGGGACTGTGTCGAGATGCCCGTTGAAGAGAACGGATTGTGATCGGCCCAGATCCCATTCCCCGACAACGTTGACCTTGTGTTCAGCAGACTTCACCAGCTCCACCTTAAGTCCGATCGATGACATGAGGGACGCAGTGGCTTCTGCGGCCTCTGTTGTGTCTCCTGGTGGATTGACGCTCGGCTTCTCGACGATCTTTCTAATAATCTCATGAATCCTTGGTTGATGTTCTTCGACATATGAGAAGATTCTATCAAGATCGTTCATAGTTCATCCTCCTAAGTCAGTTTGCTGAAGTATTGAATAGGCCAGTTTGAATTGAACACTTTTTCGGTAGGACGGATGCTAGTGTCTACGGGCTAAGTATATCCCTAGGAAGACCATTGCCGCGCCGATGATCTGTGCTTCCACGATGGTCTCTCCCAGCCAAAGACA
>CAZFRJ010000072.1:0-3924 GCA_964521355.1 uncultured Candidatus Bathyarchaeia archaeon
TCGCGATGTGCTGTCCAAAAGCATCGTTCGACATGAGAATCCTGTCTTCTTTCAGATAGACGAAGAGGTTATCAGGCCAATGGAGCATCGGAGCTTCTATGAACATGAGGCTCTTGCTTCCAATGCTTAGTTCGTCGCCAGTCTTCACGATCGATGAGTTCCAGTCAGTGCCGTAATGCTTGTGTAAGCCTGCCTTGCCTGCTCTTGACGCTATCACCTTGGCGTGTTTGGCGATTTCCATCAGCGTTGCCATCGCTCCACTGTGATCAATCTCGGAATGATTGCAGATCACGTAGTCGATCTCAACTGGATTGACTATCTCCTTGATCCTCTCAAGCATCTCACGTTCAAAGCCCGTCTTGACAGTATCCACAAGAGCAATCTTGTCGCCAACCACCAAGTACGCGTTATATGTTGTCCCGCGAGGCGTATTGTAGGAGCCGCAGAAACGTAGGTCCCAATCAATCGCGCCAACCCAGTATACCCCTTCGGACAGCTTGACTCCCGTCAACTTCATTCCTCCAGTATACTTCTTCGACCATGCCCTCTTGAAGCGTAAGAAGCTATTAAGGAAAAGCTAACACCCAAGACGCTTCCTGCATTGACGACGATTGCTCTCCATTCAAGATTTAATACCACACCTTCCAAATGATACACTCGGAAGTTTGAAGAATGAACGCATATGATCAGGAACCTCTGTGTCCAAGATGCCACAAGTTTGTTGACGATTGCATCTGCCAATGCCCATACTGCGGAGAATCGGTTCACTGCAACTGTTGCTGCGGGAGAGATGCGGCCACCGGAGGGTGAAGACCCAAGCACCAAGAGAGCAGGTAGGCTCTGAAGATCGTGGTGAAGAATGATGAGCAAGAATGATTTTGCTTGGATGGCCGGTGGTCCTCAAGGAGCTGGAGTAGATGCTGCAGCGAACATTTTCGCACGGGCTTGCTGCTATGGCGGGCTACATGTCTATGGGAAGAGAGAGTATCACTCAAACATAAAGGGGCTTCACAGTTACTTCCACATCAGGATATCTCGACAAGAAGTGGGAGCGGATGTTGACCGAGTCGATTTGCTCTGCGCCTTCGACGCTGAAACAGTTGTCCGACACATATGGGAAGTTGCAGCGAAGGGAGGCATAGTACTTGACGCAGACACTCTTGGAACAAAGCTATCTGACATCCCCACTCTGCCACCTCCGTTCTGGACTGAATTCAACAAGAAACTCGCGCAGAAGGGAATAGAGCCAGAAAACCTCGGCGATATCCTGAACGAAGCCAAGAAGAGCAACATCAGCGTGTACCCAGTCCCTTACTTGCAGTTACTGAAGGATGTAGGCCAGAGAATAGGGGAAGAAAAACTCAGCAGACTAACACGTATGGTAAACGTTCTCGCTCTAGGAGTATGCTCCAAACTAGTCAACTATGATAGATCTCTAGTGGAGAGGGCGATCTCAACAATATTCAGAGGCAGACAGAAGATAATCGACATGAACCTTCATGCCCTCAGCGTCGCATACGACTATGCAGGAAGATTCGCTGGCTTCGGACACAGACTTGAGAGCATTCAAACAGATGAAAGGAGAACGTTTCTTCAGGGAACCCAAGCTGTCGCTTTGGGCAAGATAGTTGGGGGCTGCCGCCTGCAGACCTATTACCCGATAACTCCAGCCGCGGATGAGAGCGAATACTTAGAGGAGAATGAACTGCTGGAAACCATGTCACAACGCGACGGTGGCTCGATTCTCGTCATGCAAGCTGAAGACGAGATCGCAGCTATCAACATGGCTTCCGGTGCGGCGCTTACTGGCGCAAGGACTGCGACTAGTACATCTGGACCTGGGTTTTCACTGATGGTTGAAGGTCTTGGTTGGGCTGGCAATTGCGAGGTTCCCGTTGTGATCAACTATTACCAACGTGGCGCTCCAGCAACTGGGCTGCCAACAAGGCATGGGCAGGATGATCTTAGGTTTGCAATCCATGCGGCACACGGCGAGTTTCCCCGAATCGTCCTATGCTCGGGAGATATCGAGGAATGCTTCTACGATGCCATTGAAGCTTTCAACTACGCAGAACGATACCAAACCCCCGTCATCCATCTGATCGACAAGGCTTTGGCCAATAGCAGCAAGAGTTGCAAGTTCTTCGACCTGAGCAAGATCAGAATAGAGCGAGGTCAGCTCTGGAACGAAGCCGATGTGAAAGGGCGTGAATACAAGAGGTTCCGGTTCACTGAGTCTAACATTTCTCCAAGGGTGCCACTAGGGACTCCAAGCGCAGTCCTGTGGTATACAGGTGACGAGCACGATGAGCTGGGTCACATCAGCGAAGAGCCTGACAATCGAACGATGATGGTGGAGAAGCGAATGAAAAAGCTGGAAATCGCCGACAAGGAAATCCCCATTCAGAAGAGAGTCAACTTCTTCGGCGACTCTGACGCAACGCACACCATTGTGAGCTGGGGCTCACCAAAGGGCGCGATTCTAGAAGCGATGGAAAGACTGCGTGAGGAGAGACATCGAGTGAACTTCCTGCAAGTGCGGATGGCTCATCCACTACCTAGCGAGTATGTAGCAGGGGTCTTGGGAGAAGCGGAAAAGAGAATCGTCGTCGAAGGAAACTACTCTGCGCAGCTAGGCGGACTGATCCGAGAGAAGACTGGTGTAGCCATGGACCATTTTGTGCTCAAATGGAACGGCAGACCGATTTCATCGGACGAAGTCTATGAAGCGCTTAAGCGGATCATGCAGAACAAGGCGCCCAGAAGGCAGGTGTTGATGCATGGCAACTAGAATCTCAGAATACAAGACGCCTGTATTCGTGGATTGGTGCCCAGGGTGCGGAGACTTCGGGATCCTGACAGCGGTGCAGATGGCTCTGGCCGAGCTTGAACTGGCTTCTTCAAACGTTGCCATATTCTCAGGAATAGGATGCCACGCAAAACTTCCACACTTCGTGAATGCCTGCGGGGTTCATACCTTGCATGGTAGAAGCTTACCGTTTGCTGTAGGAGCCAAGCTGGCGAATCCCAGTCTAGAAGTTATAGCAGTCATGGGAGATGGAGACGGCCTAGGGATAGGGGCGGGCCACTTCGTCAATACCGGTAGACGAAACATAGACATCGTTGTCTTGGTCCATGACAACGGCGTCTACGGATTGACTAAAGGACAAGCTTCTCCGACGCTTAGGCTAGGTTTGAGAACGAAGTCGCTTCCAAAGCCGAACATCAATGAGGGCGTAAACCCCTTAGTCTTAGCTGTGGCCGCAGGATATACGTTCGTGGCACGAAGCTATGCGTACGATGTTCTTCACCTGAAGGAAACGATAAAGACGGCCATCAGACATCGAGGACTTGCACTGGTGGTAGTTCAGCAACCTTGCCCAACATACAACGACATCAACACTAAGGAATGGTATGCCGGTGAAGATCGGATTGATCCGAAAACTGGCAAGCCTACCTCAAGATTCTACAAGCTTGAAGAGACTGGTTATGATGGGGCCGTGCACAGTCGAGAAGAGGCGTTAACAAAGCAGGCAGCTGCCCTAATGAAGGCGCAGGAATGGGGAGACAGAATCCCGATTGGAGTGTTCTACAAGAATGAGCTGGTACCCACGTACCAAGATAGAATATCTCAGAGAATCCCGGGATATTTGGAGAAGCCACCGAGCAAACAAGTAATAAGCGATAAGGACGGAGCCCCCACCGCAAGCATCATCAAGATGCTCAATGAGCTACAAGTAACAGGGTTTTCAGAATAGAAGTAGGATCATTGCCTGTGAAGGGGATGGGGAAGAATGGATCTTGGGCTCAAAGGCCGAGTTGCTATCGTTACTGGATCTAGCCGGGGGATAGGCAATGCGATAGCACTTGGGCTGGCCGAGGAAGGAGCAAAGGTCACCATATGCGCAAGAAACGAGGCCCGCG
>CAZFRJ010000073.1:0-3911 GCA_964521355.1 uncultured Candidatus Bathyarchaeia archaeon
TGAAACAAGGTTCTTCTTCAGAGACTGAAGCTCAACGTGAAATGTCTTAAGCTCCGACAGCCCGTAGTCTCTTGAAGAGGCGCCTTACATGGTTGGTCACACAGAACCAACACACCGGCCGAGGATTGTGAAGGTCGAAGAGACAAGGACCGAAACCCCTTCAATTAGAACCCTCATGTTCACCGACGAACAATGCTCGAAAGCAGACCCAGGCCAATTCGCCATGGTCTGGATTCCCGGCGTTGACGAGATCCCCATGAGCCTATCCTACCTGACAGGAAAGGGATACTGCGGCGTGACGGTCAGGTCGGTAGGAGAAGCGACGCAGGCGCTGCATGCAGCAAAGGTTGGAGACAATCTGGGCGTACGGGGTCCGTACGGAAACGGCTTCAAGATCGCAGAAGGCGGCAAGGTACTCGTTGTCGGCGGCGGAACAGGCATAGCGTGCGTAGCTCCGCTCATAGAAAGACTCTCCGCGAGATCCAATGAGCTGGCCATCGTGGTAGGCGCGAGAAACAAGTCTGAATTGCTATTTCTTGAAAGGATCAAAAAAGCGACTGCCAAAGCGAAAACCAGACTATTGGTATCAACAGATGACGGATCGTACGGCTCCAAGGGATTAGCTTCCGACATCGCGATTACCGTGATGGAGAGCACGAGATTCAATGTTGCTTACTCATGCGGACCAGAACAGATGATGAAGAGAATAGCCGAGAAATGCCTCGACAAAGCCATTCCCCTGCAAGCAAGCTTAGAGAGATTGATGAAGTGTGGCATAGGGATCTGTGGAAGCTGCGTAATCGGCGAATACCGCGTCTGCAAAGAAGGACCCGTATTCGACGCAGAAACTCTCAGAAACCTACCCGAGTTTGGGGTCTACCGTAGAGACGCCTCTGGAACAAAGATCAAAGTCTGAGATCCAAACTCTTATTCAGCAACTGGAGGAACGTGAAGGACCATGCTCAAACAGACAATGGACGAGATCTCAAAAGAAATATCCGGAACAATGGCAAAACGACATGTCGAGCAGATATCTCGTTACCACAGGATACAGGCCAGCCCCGGATTTCGCGAGGCAGCAAACTGGTGCAAAGAGGCACTCGAAAGCTACGGACTAGACGCAAGGCTCTTGGAATACCCTGCCGACGGGAAGACCAGATATTGGACTCAGCTGATGTTCAAAGAATGGTCGGCAACTGAGGCTGAACTCAGGATAGTCGAACCGAAGACATCAGCGAAGATTCTCGCTCGTTTCAGCGAGAACAAGATGTCACTCATCCAGCGGAGCTCTCCGACACCTCCGAAGGGGATCGAGGCTGACCTTGTCCTGTTGGAGAATGGAGAGGAGCCCCAAGAATACAGGAATGTGAACGTTCGAGGAAAGATCGTGCTAACCTCAGGAGATGTTGAAAGAGTCCGCTCACTTGCAGTAGAGAAGTATGGGGCAATCGGAATAGTTACTGATCGAATGGCTGAGTTTCCTCCTGTCCGGCAGAGAACCGACCTCCCTGACGCCCTCCAATATACGAGCTTTTGGTGGTACGGAAAGCAGAAGCCATGCTTCGGCTTTGTCATATCCCCAAGGCAAGGCAACGAGCTCAGGAAGCTACTTCGGGATCAGAAGGGGAAGACGCCCGTCAGACTATATGCAAGGGTTGATTCTCGGTTCTACAAGGGAACGATCGAGAACGTAAGTGCTATCATCAGCGGAAGAACAAACGAGGAAATCTTGGTAGTAGCGCACCTATGCCATCCCCAACCTTCCGCCAATGATAATGCGTCTGGCTGTGGAGCAGCGATCGAAGTTGCACGGACTCTGCAAAAACTGATCGCTGAGAAGCGTCTCCCAAAACCCAAGAGAACGATGAGATTTCTCCTAGTACCTGAGATGACTGGAACCTACGCCTACTCCGCGACCAGTAAGCACGCTATCTCAAGGACCCTGGCAGCAATCAACTTGGATATGGTGGGAGAGAATCAGGATCTCTGCAAGAGCCCGCTACTCATCGAGTCTCCTCCAGAAGCAACCAGCTCATACGTGATGGACCTGTTGGAAAGCATACTTGAACGCATATCCACGGACGCCCAAAGTCTCGGCGGGACTTCAAGTTACGCCCTCTTCAAGCAAGCCATGATCCCATTCTCAGGAGGAAGCGACCATTACATCCTATCCGACCCAACCGTCGGCATCCCCTGCCCAATGCTCATCCAGTGGCCCGACAAGTACTACCACACATCAGAGGACACAATCGACAAGGTCGACCCCGAGATGCTCAAACGTGTTGCAGTTCTCACCGCAACTTACGCCTACTTCATAGCAAACGCAGGATACGAGGAAGCAGTCTGGCTAGTAAACGAGTCCATGACACGCTTCAAAGGGAAACTAGCCCTATCAATCCAGAGGAAGATCAGCGACCTCATAGACAACCTTCGAACCACCTACAAGAAGAAAACTGAAAGAAAGAGAGCAATCGAACGGTTCGCAAGAGACCTCGCAAATCTCACAGCCTACCTAGCCTCAAGAAAAGCTGAATCAATCAAGCAGATATCAAAGCTCGTAGAAAAACCAAGACAGAAGCAGTTCTCAACCGTGATCTCCACAGCACTATCAGACATCAAGACCCTGACCGAACACGAACATCGAAGAGCCCTAGAGGAGCTCCAAAGTCTAGTCCCAGAGGCCAAGAACCTCGAACAAGTGCTGCACAGAAAGCCACATCTTTCCCTACTTGAAAGAAAAGCTGCGAGGACTGTTCCAAGACGACGATTCCCAGGGCCCATAAGCACCCGATTCCTACTCAGCCAACTCCGAGAAGAAGATCGGGAGAAACTGCGGAAAATAGAGAAAACAATGAGAGAACGTCAGCTCGGAATCCTGCCGGTACTGGCACTATATTGGACAGATGGCAAGAGAACACTGAAGGACATATCTGACCTGACATACCTCGAAACAGGCAAGGAAGCGCTCAAGGAACTAGGCATCATCTTCCGCCTTCTAGAGGAAGCAAACCTGATTGAGATCCGAACGATCTGAGCCTCGACACACTTAAAAGAGATAGATGCAAAGCTAATCCCCGGTGACAGCGAATGCCGACTCACGGATCGCTTACCAAAGCTGGAAAGGTCAAGAGCCAGACTCCCAAGGTAGAGGCGAGGCCTAGGACTTCTCCCTTCCCAAGGATGAAGTTTAGGAAAGTAGCTGAGAAGAGATTGGTTCTCGGAAGGAAGCCTGGTCAAAACTGGATGACAGGCTTCTCGCGAAGGCGCTAGTTTCTCCTGTGGACCCAGCGACGAACTGGGAATCTTCTAGGCAAGATCTTTCATGTATCGCTCAAGCTTCGAGTCTATGATGGTGAAATGGGGCTCATCGATCTTCCCCTTCTTGAGCAGCTGAACGATTTCATCCTTCATCTGAACAAGACGTTTCCTGCACTCCTCTCGATTCATGAAGTACTCATTGTACACAGAATCAACCCTTGTGAGGTAGCCTGATACGAACCTACGCTTCCTTGTCTTGAACAGCCATCCCAGAGCTGGCACCACAACAGCTGCCACGCCTCCACCAGCCACCTGAAGCAGTTGCATCTTATCAAGACCGAAAAGAGTAAACGACGACGGCTGAGATACGATAAGACGCGCGTCCTGTATTCGTGGTAAGGTTCCCGTGTCCCATTGTATCTCTCCTACCTGCCTCACCATGCCATAAGCTCTAGCTTCGGGGGTGAATGTGCTCAAAGTCAGAGCCACGAAACATTCCGATGGTTCTGAGGGAGCCTTCAGTGAAAACACCCTTGAGTATTGTTCTCCTGCAATCAATCTTCGCCTCGACGGGTCAACTCTGCCACTGGTCAGGTCGGGTCCGGTTGGCAGCTTTCGGATATGGACGTTTACGAAAAAGAATTCTATCCAAG
>CAZFRJ010000074.1:0-3838 GCA_964521355.1 uncultured Candidatus Bathyarchaeia archaeon
ACGATTCTGTGGTCCTCAATCTCAGCTCGGGGATCTAGGTAGAACTCGACTACTTTCGTGACCTCAAGTTGCAGCACGAGAGGATGCCTTGCCAGATATTCGTGAGCGGTGCTTGTAATGAGAAGTACTCCGCCGCCCGTGTGCTGCTTCTCCAATAATCTGAGATTCTCCATGATTTGCTTCCTGCAATGATAGTATCTGAATTCCGGGGCGTACATCCGGAAGGCGCTATACTCGTGAAAGACAAGAATCGTAGTGTCGTTCGGGGAGTAGTTGGCGCTGACGTATCTGACAAGTTGCGTTATGGGTGCCGGTTCCGTATGAAGCCTCTCCGCCAAAGGCATCGTATGTGCAACGAGAGTCAGAATGAGGAACAAGTAAGCGACACCACGCATGATCTCTTCAGTTCTCGTCGAAAGTCTAGGCCAACGTCTGCATACCTTTGCAATATTCGCCACAGATGAAACAATGAGCAGCACTAGCGGAGGAAAGATCGCTAGATAGTACCGGTGATGGATCGGTGAGCCAAAGAGATACACGAAGACGAAGTGGGGCACAACCCATAGAAACATGAAAGTCTTCTCGGTTGTCCACTTGAAGTTGAGACTCAGGCATAGCAGTGCTCCTAACCAGACGATGTCATGAAGCAGGTAATAGGCAGGAATACTTGTTGAGCTGAATGGGAACCGGAGGCCGGGTAATGGGGGAAGCATTCCACCCAGCCCAAAAGTGAAGATTGAGGCGACTGCAAAGAGCATTCTCTCATAAGGCTCTAGCCCTAGTGGTCTTGCAGAAATGAAGTCAGTGTTAGCGGTTCCTACGTACACATGCCTCGTCGCGAAAAGGAACCTGTCCCAGCGCTTCACCCAGATCACTGGCATGAGCCAAGCAGAGATCGTCGCAATGAACGCTAGGACCGAGAAAATCATGACCGTCGGCCGCCTTGTTCTCAGAGTCATGAATAGCCAGATCGGAAGAAATGCGATGTTGGTGGGCCTTACCCCGAGTGCGAGAGCGTATACCGCGCAGGAAATCGGTATTGCTCGGCTGTGACCTCTTATTCCGATGTACAGCAGGGCTACTCCAAGAGTCAGAAGAAAGGTTGAAAGTGCATCAGTTGTCGCTTTCTCGCTAGCCAACCAGAAGCCTGGAAGAACCATCAGTACAAGGCATGTAGGAATGGCTGTCTCTCGTCCATGAAGACTTCTCGCCAAGAAATACAAGGGAACTAGTGTTAGAGCTCCGCTCCCAACACTTATCCACCTAAGAGCCGCAAGCTGATCTCCTGTAAGTAGGAAAAGAATGCGTCCGAGGAAGATGTAGATAGGGTATCCGGGAGCGTGAGGCTGCTCCTTCACGAGGTCAAACTTCAATAGCGCTCTTGCGAAATTAAAAGAGTCCCCCTCATTGAACGAACAGGTCGCGAACGACGAGTAGAGGAATAGTGCAACGGCAAATAGTGCCAAGGCCTCATATCTTGAAGCTGCATTGTTGACGCCGTTCAGAATAGCTATAGCTGATGAGTGAATTCGAGCAGAGAGAGGCTCCCTTTGCACAACCGTTCTCCACACTGGCTCAGTAAGTATCTGAACCTTGCCATAATAGCTTTCGTGGAGGAGAAACGAGAATCGAATTGTTGAAAGACAACCCATGGCCATCTTATGGATGGGATCGACCTTGGGCAAATGTCAGATCTGCGGCACGTCAAGCCTCCTCACATCGTCGAGCGTTGGAGTATGTTCAAGCTGCCTTCTGAGGAGAACTGAGGAGGCGCTAGCAGTTACTGACAGGGTTCATGAGGAGAGCCGAGCGAAATTTGGCCTACCTGCTCGCCCACCTAGCGATGGGTTGGCATGTGGATCATGTGCAAACAATTGCAGGATCCCGAATGGAGGCATGGGCTATTGCGGCCTCGTGTCCAATTCCCAAGGTAGCATTCGAAGAAGAGGAGGAACGCCGGATTCTGGGATTCTTGAATGGTACTATGATCGGCTTCCAACGAATTGTGTATCGTGGTGGTTTTGCCCTGGATGCTCAGGGACCGGATTTCCAAAGTACTCATATTCCTCTGGAATGCCCGAGAAAGGCTACAATAATCTGGCGGTCTTCTACGGCTCCTGCTCCTTCGATTGTCTCTTCTGTCAGAACTGGCACTACCGAAGACTTGCTACGAGCGATGTTCCTTACGTAAGCTCTGAGGCCCTTGCGAGCAGGGCGACGAAGTCCGTTTCGTGCATGTGCTTCTTCGGAGGCGATCCATCTACGCAGATGCCGCATGCATTGGAAGCTAGCCGGTTGGCTATAGTCAACGCGGACGACGGCCACCGTATACTGAGAATCTGCTGGGAGACAAACGGTCACATGAACTCTACCTATCTCGATAGGGCTATGCATCTATCCCTTCAGACAGGAGGCAACATGAAATTCGACCTCAAGTTCTCGAACGAAGGATTGGCTCGGGGGGTCTGTGGGATCTCGAACGCGCAGTCTCTCAGGAATTTTGACCGAGCAGGGAGAAAGTGCTTTGAAGCACGCGCGAATGTCCCTGTACTAACGGCCAGTACCTTGCTCATCCCTGGATATGTCGATGAGAACGAAGTGGGTTCGATAGCCGAATTCATATCAAGCATCGATGAAAGGATTCCGTATTCTCTGCTGGCGTTCTACCCTCAGTACATGATGAATGATCTTCCGGCTACCTCTAGAGAACAAGCCTTGCTTTGTCGTAACGCTGCCTTAAAGCATCTAAGACAAGTCAGAGTCGGGAACGAGCACCTGCTTGTCTAGCCCTCAAGCAAACGAAGCCCAAGATCAATGTTGGCAAATAGAAGATGCAGACCTCGAATTCAAGAACAAAGAAGGGGGAACGAAAGAACCTAGTGAACGCAACCATAAGAGAACTCATTGACATGACTGCAAACGCGATGGCCCAATGCTTCAGTTCGCTCATGTACCAAGACCATTCGGCTGGAAGCTCTTGAAGCAACGCTATTTTCTCGACTCACCTTCAAGGAGCAGTCTCAAAGGTATGTTCTGGCTTTCTCCGTCAGGGAGAGTCCGTCGGATACTTATCGGAAGAACTCTTTGCTCCAATTCCATGAGAGCGATGTCAATGGGTGACTTTGAAGATTGCGATACGTCTATGAGAACCGGGGCTCCCATTGATATCTGAAGTGCCCTCGCGCCAACTACCCTCGCTCTCTCAAATCGAGTGAGCTTCTTCGGGCCAATCAATCTTGCGGCCTTGGTCCTCTTGGAACTCACCGCGGACCTTCACCCGTCTTCTTAAGGAGACCCGACGTTCCGTGAGCCAATGAGACTGACCTCTATCTAAGCGAAATTACCCAACAGACTCGGTAAACCCAATATAAGGTTTGCTGCAAGGGTCTGAATCACGGCGTTCTGGCAAAATTGTGCGAAAACCGGATCACGTTTGTTGAAATGATTCCAACTAGACCTCTACGAGGGACATGTTCAATTTCTTCCCTATTCTAAGAAGAGTCTCAGTCCAGTCGCCATACGCCACAACATGATGGTTTCCTGTAGACTCAAGGAGACGGTCAACATTTCCTTGGAGTCTGATCTTGGCTTGAGTTCGGCACAGGGAGAATTTGCCTATCTGAGATTCCAGTAGTTCTCCCTTCGCGATAACAATTTGAAGTGGTTTGAACTGCAGATTTGCAACCGTTACCGGCAACCGCTTTAAGGGAACATCAAGAGACACTCCCTCACCTGACTCGAAGTGACTCCTCAGAATGATTCTTCCGCCTGCTTCAGCAAGCGAAGTGGGAGCTGTGCAGTGCGCTAGAGTTATCGTATTGAGACTTCGATCTATTTG
>CAZFRJ010000075.1:0-3812 GCA_964521355.1 uncultured Candidatus Bathyarchaeia archaeon
TTCAGGAAGTCTCTCGCTGCCCTCTCAATGTCTTTCGACTGCGTGATGTATCTCCCCACGATCAATATGTCTGCGCCCGATTCAAGTGCTTTGGGGGCTGTTGACGGCTCGATTCCTCCCGCTACAGCAACCAAGATCTTCTTTCCTGCAAAGGTGGTTTTGATGTCGCGTATCAGCTCCCATCGGGTCAGACCGCCGTGCTCCTCATCTATGCCCCGGTGGATGGTGACCACATCGGGAGGTTCATCCAAGGCTCGCAGGGTGTCAAGCGGATTCTTTACGTCCATCATATCTACGACAGCGTATATGCCCAGCCTCTTCGCCTCATAGATGAACTTGTCAAGAGTCTCCTTAGAGGCTAAGCCAGAAGCCACGACTGCATCCGCTGTCTCCTCGTACGCGAGATCGACCTCAACCTGGCCGACATCAAGAGTCTTCAGATCAGCGATGATGAAGACATCTTTTGCTATCTCGCGTAGGTCGTGGATGACACGGGCCCCATACTTCTTGATGAGAGGGGTGCCAGCCTCAAGAATGATTCTGTCGCTCCGAGGCAGCGCGCTCAAGATCGTTTTGGTCCTGTTGATATCGGGTATGTCAAGAGCTATCTGCAGATACGGAGGCATCCAAAGCCTGGGCACTCTGAACCCCATTACCGGGTGTGTAGCTCTATCCTTGTCATAGATTAGCTTTTCAACGCTAGGATAGCTCAAGAACGCTCTCTTCAGCGCAAGTCGTGTAGCTCCATAGTTGTACTGGTAGATCTTCCTGTAGTCTTTGGCTTCAGGATGTATGAAGACGCTGCAGACTATCACCAGATCGTCAACCTTGTCTTGGGGGATGACTCCCTCTTCGGTGGCGTCGGCAATCGCCTTTGCGACAGCTGCCTGTGCAGGCCCAAAGATCTTCGAGGCCTGATCCATGTCCTTGACCGTCACCTTCGGAACTATCAAAGTGAAGGGTTTCGAAGGCAGGTTGGGACGAATCACGGCGAGAAGCGGTGTGTGACCCGCAGAAGCGCTAGAAAGCCCCGTAGCGAACGCTTGGCCAACCGGCCCATTCTTCTCGCCCACAATCAAGTCTACATGAGCGAGTTCAGGAGCCTTGCCCACCAGCGCCTCACCCACTAGATACACTGATCATCCTCCCACAATTCGGCCTAATCTCAGCGACCTGCACTTAAATTGGTTATGCAACATCAGACGCTATGTTGGATACGCAAAGCATCAATTCACAACCTCGAACTCCTTCAAACGCAATTGCCTCAAGGAAGTCAGAAATGCTTAATTTGGTACCCTTCTCCATGCAACAAAGAATCGAGAGTCACCAAGATGAGAACTAGAATTTCAGTTTGGTGCATCCTTCTAGTACTCGTTAGCATGATTGTTTCGTTCCCCTCAGCTACGGCAGCTCCCCAAGCGTCGATCCAGTCGAGAACGGCTGTCGTTCGCTACTCACTCTTCTTCAAGTCAAACTACTCCGTCGGGCATGACATTGACTTCATCTGGACTTTCAGAAATACAAACTGGTCCCGGGTCACATTCCAGTCGAGCACCCCCAGACTATTAGGGACCGTTGACATGGACTGTCAGGGACAACTCGTGCCGAAGGATAGCTTAGATGCGATTCAGGCTTTCGGCTGGAGATTTGAGAAGGCGGCTCCGAATAACCTATTGCATGTCGACTTCAAAGTGAAAGTGGACATCTCATCTTTCTCACCTTCGTCTCTCTCAGCGTCATCAGTTGGGAAAGTTGGGGATTTGAGTGCGTACTTCTCGGCGAAAGATCTTGCAAAGTACTTGAACCATTCCTACTATTGGGACTATTCGAGCAGCGAAGTCCAAACGGTGATCTTGAGCATACGTCAGAAGATCGGCGGATCAACCAACGTATATGACATCGTTAGGGGAACGTTGGTGTGGTTTGCGGAACACATGATGTACAGTTACCCCTATGAATTCGACTATCCGACAAGCAGAGTCAAGGCGAGCGAGGTTTTGAAACAGACTCTCCTTGGTCGTCACTTCGGGGTATGCCGGCATTTCGCTGATGTGTTCACGGCGGTGATGAGAGGCTTCGGCATCCCTTGCATCAAGGAGTCAGGCCTGATCCTTGAGGACCTTGATGGAAAGCTCAGGGCGCTGGGAAGGCATGCGTGGTGTGTTGTATTTCTGCCGAGGTTAGGTTGGACACGGCTTGAAGTGACCGTGCCCGACAGATCAAGCCTCGACATTATTGGGGTGGGGCTGATCCCATATCCTTGGTACTACGTGCCTGAATATGCTGAATACACAAATGACGCACCGAGATCATCCGAAGGAACAGTCTATCCATACATCATAATGGGAGGTTTCATTCGCGTTGAAGAGGACGGACTCTTCGAGTTCACATGGGACAAAGTCGTTTTGATAGGTGTTCTGGCAGGAATCTTCGGCCTTGCTCTGGCATACATGCTAATGCGAACAAGGATCAAGAGACTGGAAAGATCACTGCGGCTTGTACCAGGGGTGCAAGGGGCATATGCCACCCCCCTCTACTGCACTTCATGTGGAGCTCCAAGGCCTGCTTTTGGCGAGTTCTGTATCAAGTGCGGAAGCAAGCTTGATTAGCATCTAGCCGAGACCTCAGCCGCCGGCAACAATCAGGTCAGCCCATTGATTCGACAATGTCTTGAATGGAGACTAAGTAGATGAGGAAAAGGCCAATCTACGCTGCATGCCTTTTTCTCCTAACGTTCCTTGGGCTTGCTGGAAGAATCCTGGGCCTCTCTGGGCTCAACGGCTACTACATCGGATACGACCTGTCATTCTCAACGACAGTCATCAACAGAGGATCAACTGTCATCCATCTGACAGGCAATAAACTGACAGACCCTGCAATGTTCCTCTTTCCGAACGACACTTCGCAAACGGTCAGATTGACGGCGTCAAGCCATAGCTTCAAGATCGAGGCCGATCCGGACGGAAACCAGATGGGAATCTTTCAAGTCGAAAAACTCCTCCAACCAAGACAAAGCATCACAATCGAGGTCAGCTTTAGAGCTTACCTGCAGTTGACAGCCACAAGGCAGCTTGAATGGAACCCTCAGCTGGAATACTCCTTCAGTGGCCACAAGCAGGAGATACCGCGAGAACTTGTTGAAAAGTACTGCGCTCCAGCTGGTCCATGGAGAATCGACGATCCAAGTCCGTCGTGGCGATCAGTCAGAGAACTTGCATTCAGGCTGGCTCAAAATGAAACCAATGTCCTGAGGGCGGTCATGCTTCAGGTGGCTTGGGTGGGAGAGAACATCAAGTACCCAACCACTAGGAGAGATAGAATCTTTCTCCCAAATGAGACACTCGTCTATAGTGAGGGCGACTGTGATGAGCAAGCCAACCTGATTATATCAATGTGCAGAATTCTAGGTATCCCGGCGTATCTACAATCCGGTTGTGTCTACCTGCCTGCAAAGGTGGACAAGGGATCCAAGTTTGATGGACATCTTTCTTTCAATCTGGACCGCATAGGATGGCATGCTTGGGCTATGATCTATGTTCCGCCATGGGGATGGCTTCCTGCAGATATGACCATGGGGTACTCAAAGGATTACCCCATTCTGGCGATACAAGGAGCTGCTATCCAAGCACTCAGCACGATGATATCAAACAACTGTCTGGTCACAGATTACGTGTCGGAAACAAATCGTGATGCCGAGGAACTGAAGCGAACGGAAGCATATGTTGAGGAGAAAGATTCCATTAAGCCAATGGAGATGTCACCTGAGTATCAAGCGACGGCGGGGGTTAGGACAACAACCACGATGCTCATTG
>CAZFRJ010000076.1:0-3700 GCA_964521355.1 uncultured Candidatus Bathyarchaeia archaeon
CACTATCGGGATTCTTCTTCCCATCTTGTCAGAGAGTCTGCCCATGAATGGTTTGAGCATCGGAATCATGGCAAGTTGAGATCCCGATATGACGCCCAAGGAAACAGAGTCGAAGCGAGCAACCTCCTTGAGATAACCGATAAGGAAGAACTCTGTTGCGCCGAAAGCGTAGTACTGAGCGGCTTCAATTAGACTTACGACGAGTATGTGGGGGTTCCTTGCAACAGTAAGCCAACCTTGAACGAGTCTTGAGCCTGTTCGACTCGTGCTCCTTGCATCTTCTCCTAAAGTCTGAGGTTTCCTCCCAAGGAGCAGCAACCCTGTGATGAAAGCCGTCACGCCGGCAACTCCCACGGTTAGGTAGAGTTGATGAAAACCGTAGCCTGTGACAAATAGAATGTATCCTCCTAGAAACGGAGCGATAGTCCTTCCCACAGTGGTCGTAGAGGAGAAGAGTGAGATCCGCTCCGCCTTTCTGGTCGGGAACAGCTCTGCGACGTAGGCGTTCGTGACTGGGACAAACATTGCTGTGGCGAAGCCATGATAGAACCTGACCAAGGCGAGCTGCCACCAAGAACCCACTAAGAGATAGAGAAAAGGGGCTGTAGCGAATATTGCTCCGGCCACGAACAGAACCTTTCTTCGTCCAAACACGTCAGAAAGTGAGCCTGCAGGTAGACTTGCGAGTATCCCGGGAATAGTGGAGGCTGCAGCAATGAATCCCATCAAGGAATCTGGTGTACCTAAAGTGCGTGCGAATGGGTTTAGCACTGGGTTCTTTGACATAGTTGAGCTGAGTATTGCAAAGAAGCCAACAATGCAGAGAGCCCAGAACGAATAGGCTGCGGTGGGTCTGGAAGCGGTCATAGAGTGTTCTCTTTGACCTTAGTCCTCAGGAACTCTCGCCTTTGCTCTCGGTCTAGTTTCTCAATCACACCCGCGTACTTCTCCTTGACAAGGCGAAGCTTGCAATAGGCGTACAGCGCGTCATAGAGGTATGCCTGCTTCTCTATGGCTTCATAATCGTCCTTCGCTATCATCATCGAGCCTGCTGCAATGGCTTCGAGGCCGACACTTTCTGGCGCCAGATCCATTCTATTCGTGTCTGCTGCTCTCACAATCTTGGCGAGTTCGAGAAGAGCAGGATCTGTGAGTCGATATTTCTCGATTATCGCGTCAAAGCTGCATCTGTCGCCTCTATGACCTAGTTCAACGCCTTGGGCGTCAAAAGGAGTGGCCTTCTGCTTTTCGGCTGTTTCTTTTACCTTTTCGGGGGGGACAAAGAGAAACTCCGCTTCTGGATCAACAAATCTCTTGATCAACCATGGACAGGCAACTCTATCCACGTGAACGTTCTCACGAGTCACCCACTTCACTATCCAAGACTCTCCTTGGATAACGGGATGTTCTGAACCCGGAATTTAGATCTTCCGAAATAAGGATCCCGTTTAATGTGTAAGAAGACTAGAGAGATGGTCATGTAGGATAGCATCGCTATGAAGTGCGGGGAATGAAATACCCTTTAGCTGTTGTCTTCCGCCAGAGGCACTATTCAAGTCTTCAAAACTGCTGCAATGAACCTTCAGCACACTTAGCGCGTGCTTCGCTATCAATGAGTTCTCTGAGAGTCGCATACAGAGCATCCATTACCATTAGTGCTTTCGAAATGGTTTCTGCATCTGTCTGTGATGTCTTCTCAAGACCCTTCAAGATATGGCAGACGCCCAGCGTTTCTCTTAGGCTGATCTTATCAGGGCTTTCTTCATTGAATTCGTAGTCGCGCACTAGATCTTTGATTCTCATCACAACCGGGTCTTTAACCCGATATTTCTCCACCAACACATCGAAGGTTGTTCTCAGGCCTTCAATGGGGTTAAGTTCTGCATTAGGAAGAGTGAATGCGATGGCCCCTTCCGGAATGGGAGATTCTCTCGATACAAACTCAAAGATCGCGTCCTTGTCTATGAAGCGCTTGATCAGCCATGCTGAAGCACATCTATCGACATGAGGCCTGCGTCGAGTAACCCACAACATGATTAGCAGCCTCTAAGTCTGGAGACGTAGGAATCAAATTGGCCGTTGGTTCGTTCTTCGAGATGGACCATGCCTGAGACACCAAACATATTCGATCGCCAGCATGTCAGTACAGTCTCTTCAGACCTTCGCTTGCGAGGGAGGTTTTCTAGGGTACGTGAATAGTTGGAGCACGACTAGTCCAGCGACTATAAACATTATGCTGAAGGGGAAAATGTAGGATACGTCGGATAGCTCTATGACTGCGGCCGCGGCTGTCGGAGCGATAGAAGCGATTAGGCCTTCTGCAAAGAAATAGACGCTGAAGCTCAGCCCTCTCTCTGTTCGAGGTGTTATGTCTGATACTATTGTGTTCATGGGGGTCCAAACGCTATGGCTGAAGAATGCATATGAGAGGTAGATGAGTGTGAGCAGATAGAGTTGAGAGGTTAGCGAGAGTACGTATAGTGAGACTGCGCAGCCAAATATCACTAGACTTAGTGTCCTCTTTGCGCCGATCTTCTCGCCCAGGTAGCCGCCGCTGAGGGCACCTACTATTCCTATGAAGGGCCCTAGTCCGAAGACCAAGCTGGAAATGGCTTCGGAGAGGCCTCTAATCTTGACAAGGTATGTGGTCATGAAGGTTGAGATTCCGGTGGCTCCAACCTCTCTCAACCCGATCGCAGATAGAAACAAGAGGAAATTGAAGTGTAAGACAAGCGATAACCTCCCCAGTACCTCTCGTCTCTCGGCCTCTTTCCTTTCAAGAGGTCTAGTTTCGAGTTGAGAGGATCGCATTATGATGAATCCCCACAGGAGAACTGGAATAGCCCAGAATAGGTATGTCCACCGCCATCCTAGACCGGTCAAGAAGAACGCAAGGCTGACAGCACCAATGGCGACGCCTAAGCTTCCAAGCGCGTTATGAACACCTATCGACCTACTCATCTTCTCTTGCTTGACAAGTTTGCTGATCTGGCTTAATCCCGAGATGTGATACAAAGGAGATGAAAGCTTCATCATTGCCACCCCGAACACCAACGTCCAGAAACTGTTCGTTTGGCTGAGGAGAAGTGCTGAGGCTCCTTCTATCAGCATGCTGGCAAACAGAAGATGTTTCACTTGGAAGCGATCTACCAAGAAGCCGAAGGGGACGTTCATCAGGAGTTGAATCAGACTGGGAATCGTGGCCACTAGAGAGGCTTCGAGAATGCTTAGTTGGAACTCTCGTATGTAGACGGGGATAAGCGCAACTTGTATGAGCAGATAGACTTCAAGAAGCATGTGGGTTATGCAAATCATCCAGAATGGTTTCTCCATGCCTTCGACCGCCATTTCCTTGCGTGAGTGGCTTTTCGAGTCTTTGAGCTTTGCCAATAAGCCTTGAACGAGAACAACAAAAAGCGGAAAGATTCCTTGGAGCCTGCTCTTCTCGGAGGACCAGCATTCACAGAGCGGAGCGTCTATCTCTTGATCGGAAGCTCTCGGGGATGGAAGATTCTAATGGAGGTAGGAATTGCCCGTACTCCATAGGAGATCGGAGGCGTTCTAGGATCGATCCAGAAGATGGACTCGTCTGGGAGAGGCTGATACTCCTGAGACGCGAACTGGCAGGCGTCACTGTGCACCATCTCTGGGCCAGGTGGCGATGGCTGTGGAATGTTGACAGGTTGCGGTGGAGGTTGGT
>CAZFRJ010000077.1:0-3678 GCA_964521355.1 uncultured Candidatus Bathyarchaeia archaeon
GTTCCTGGTGTGAAACGGATCAGATTGTAGATGACAAGCACAGGAAATGCCCACATGAGACGGGCATCAACCAGAGCCAGCGACGGCGAAAGAAGCATTGCAGCTATCCAGAAGAAGCAGACTTTGATCTTTCTAGTGAACGTTTCAGGATGCCTTTCCGTCAGCTGGCGGAAGCCTCCCCCCCATTTCACACGTTGATGGAAGAAGCTTATTGGATTGTCTGGGTTCTTCGTCCTTGCAATGATCTTCCTATTGATCTCAGACCTAAAACCTAGCTTCATAGTCCTTAGATACAGTTCAGCATCCTCACCAGCAACCATTCGCTCGTCAAACAGACCCGCCCTTTCAAGTACGCTTCTTCTGTATGCTACGACGGCTCCGAACGGCCACTTCCTTTCAACTTCGTTCTGCATATGCTCGACAGCTTTGGCCATCAGGCTGGATGAGTTCGTTGCGCGAAGTTCTCCCCCAACACAGCCGATCGCCTCTTCACCGAAAGATCTGGCAAGCTCCATGAGGGATCCTTTCTCCAAGACACAGTCCCCGTCAATGAATAGCAGAATGCTTCCTCTGGAAGCGGCGAAGCCCCTGTTCTTAGTTGCCGATATGCCCTTATGCTTCTGGCTGATGATCGTCAGGACATCATGCGATTCGAGAGCTTCAAGGGTTCGCAAAGACCCGTCGGTTGAGCCGTCATCGACAACGATCACTTCAAAGCGGTTCATGTCCTGTTTTAGAAGGGATGCCACACAGTGCCCTATCGTGTCCCTCTTGTCATAGCAGGAAACTACAATCGAGATCTCGGGGTGAACCATTGCCAGCCAGATCTGGAATGACAATGCTTTAATGATTTGCCTAGCCCTATCCGGCATCGGTGATGTCCTTGTCGAACCGTGCTAACCTCTGGCTCCTCGCACTTGTCTTGGCTCTAGGCGCTGCGTGGACGCCCTCTCTCGGTCAGCAGGCTCTGCCCGATCTTGTCATCGCGAAGATCTGGATCGGAGACAAGAATAATACGCCCGTCAATCCCAAGGCTGGTGAGCCTTTCTACCTATGCGCAACCGTCAAGAATCTTGGAAGTGCTCATGCTGAGGGGTACTATGTTCAGCCCTACTTTGGTGGCAGTCCGTTGGCAACTGGGGGACCTGGAAAGCTTGAAATAGGAGGCGCTGAAGATTGGTCCTCTGGTCCTGTTACAGTGGGACCTGGGATCTACGAGGTTCGATGGCTACTGAACCCTGACCGTAAAGTCCCGGAGGCAAACTACGGGAACAACGAGATCTCGATGATCATCGTGATTGAAGCGGGTTCTCCCCTTGAGGCACTGTTGCAACCGATAGGAGGATTCGTTGGTCTTGCGGTGATTGTCCTAATAGTCTTGGCAATTGGATTTGTTTCGCGGCAATATGTCGAAAGGCGAAGGAGGATTCAAGCTGCGGCAGCGACACCCAAGTCGGAGAGCCGACGTTCCTAGCCTATGGCCTTCATGGCCTCCCATGCGTCATCTCCGACAAAATGCAGGTTAGATACCACCTTTCCCTTCTCCATCTCTCGAATCGAAGCTGAATCTACCAACGCCTCACCAATCGCGAGGTGTTTCCCATAAGTTTCATCAACGACGAGTACCAAGGCTCCTTTCACGAACTCTCCGTCAACGCTTCTGACGCCTTTCACCATAATGTCCGCCCCGTTGCAGATGTGTGGAACTGCACCCATATCGACAACCACGCGAGCTAACCCTTTGACCGCGCTATCGAATTTCAATGTGGGAAGCAGTTGACTCCGTTTCCTCAGGATGATGGGCTCTCCATTGACCAGAATCAGTTCTCCGTCTCGGAGTTGAACCTTCTCGACCAAAGGCTTGGAACCAAAGGCATCTTCACCGAACTGAAGCCTTGACACAAAGTCTGTGAGGATGGCCTTCGCCTCCTTTCCACGGAGAGGTATTCTGGCAGACATGGCACAGGTCAACTCAGAGCAACCCTTAAATTACGTATCGCTCGCCCTTAACGTTGATCGATTCACCTTCGATGATCGACATGTCAGAAACGGCTACAAAGATATTCGAGCAAAGCCTCAACCAACTAGTTCTGGTAGAGTTGAAAGGAGGACGAGGAGTCAGAGGAAAGCTCTTCAGCTTCGATCAGCACATGAACCTAGTCCTCGAAGATGCTGAGGAGATCTCAAGCGATCAGGGAAAGAAGCTTGGAACCATAGTTGTCCGCGGAGACAACGTGGTCTTGGTCAGCCCTCCGCCTAAGAGGCAAGGTTCCACATGAGACTCTGCAGACAAGCTGGGAAGCCAGTTACAGGTCTAGAATGCGCTTTGAAAGAGGGTGAGTGATGACTAAAGGGACGACTGCCCATGGCAAGATGGGCCGTTCCAAGAGCCACATTGTATGCCGGAGATGTGGGCGCAGAGCATACAATATCACCATGAAGAGGTGTGCTGCCTGCGGCTACGGAGCATCTGCTAAACTTCGCCGCTACTCGTGGCAAAACAAGAAGATAGACGGAACACGGATCATCTAGTTCTGAAGTCATGCTTCTTTAGTATCGATGCTGGCGACCCTAAAGCTGCCAAGTGGTCCACTATTCGACAGATGGACTTGTCCCTCTCGAATTCAAGGCCATTGGCCGAATCCTTTGCCGGTATAAAGAATAGGGGGGTATGGCAGGCTACTTGGTCTTCACGAAGTTGCTGACTGTCCTAGCCATCCACTTTGTCCCCTTGACGAAGTCTTGGATTCGTATGTTCTCGTTCGGTGAATGCCCTCGAGTGTAGGGGTAGCCGACGCCTATGCATATGCACGGAGCCTTCAGATTCTTGGTGAATAGGTACATTGGGCCTGTCCCTGCCGACGATATGCTCACCACGGGCGGCTTAGGGTATTCTTGCTCTGCGGCTTTCACAGCGGCCTTGACGAAGGGATCGCCAGGAGGAGTTCTTGCGGCTTCCTCCATGCCATACTCGCGAACGACTACGTCGCTGTATCCTTTTGCTTTCAAGTGCTTCTTCAACCGCTCTAAGAGGGCTTTCGGCTTCTGACCGAGCACGAGCCTGAAATCGACTTTCGCCAGCGCTCTTGAAGGGAGAACCGTCTTCGATCCAGGACCAGTCCAACCTGATACCAGTCCACAGATTGTGCAGGTCGGTTTTCCTGCAAGGGCTTTCTTGGCTTCGAGGCCTTTCATTCCTCCTATGAATTTCTTGATCCCTAGCTCCTCTTTCATCGCCTTCTCGTGGAGAGGTTCAGCCTTGAGATACTTTAGCTCCTCTTTCGTGAAGGGCTTAACATCCTTGTACCAACCAGGGATCAGGATGCGATCTTTCTCGTCTTTCAGTGTGTCAAGCGTTCTGACGAGCCGCCAAGCAGGGTTGTCGACTATGGCTGCGGTTGCTGAATGCACGTCTCTTACCGGGCCCTTTGCCTCCAACTCCACGTAGAGGATTCCCTTTACTCCGAGAGTTATTGTGGGTCTCTCCTCTTCGTCGACTCCTCCGAACTCCCAGACCACGCCGTCGCATCTGAACTTCTCGCCGTAACGCTCAAAGTACTGTTCAAGATGTAGGCTGCCAATCTCTTCCTCTCCCTCAACGAGAAACTTGAAGTTGCACGGTATGTCTCCTCTAGTCTTCAGCCAAGATTCCACAAGCTTAAGCCTGGAGACGAGATT
>CAZFRJ010000078.1:0-3657 GCA_964521355.1 uncultured Candidatus Bathyarchaeia archaeon
GTCTTCAGGGTTCTCTCTGACCCACTGTTCCATATTCCTCCAGTGTGTAGTCTCATAGTTGTCCCAGTCATCTTCATTAGCGAGAATCATGCTTGTCAGCTCCATGCCGTTGTCTTCGATGCGTTCCAAGGTGCCTACCAAGTCGCGAAAGCCCATTCTGAGATCTTCTTCGCTTAGGCTCCTTGCATAGTCCTCGGGGAGAGGTAGCTGGCGCCAGAATGGTTCACCCACTATGAGCAATCCTCCCTCTCTCAAGCCAGGTCGCGTGAACTGCACTGTGCCGTCGAAGTTTTCGCGGATCCATGTTGCTCCGATACAGCAGATAACATCGTAGGAAGCTGGCTGTATCACGTATTTTCCTGCATCGCCTTTGGCGAACTGGACCTTGTCTTCAACCTTGAGTTCTGCCGATCTCGATCGGGCAGCTGTGAGAAAGACATCTGAATGGTCGACTCCTACACCGATTATTCCGAAGTTTTTCGCCCATTGGCACAGCATCTCTCCCTTTCCACAAGCCAGATCAAGAATGCGCATGCCTCTTCGAAGTTGGGCAGCATATCCTGCCCTCATCAGCTTTTCCAAGCTGAACGGGTTAAGTATTCGTATGTCTCGCTCAGCGATCTCATAGTATCGAAGCGGCAATACTCTCAATCACTCCTGTCTTTGCTCCATATGCGCAAATCGTTAATCTATTCCTTGTCGTTATGCCTTGGACAATCTGCCATTACCGGTTAGACGGGTCAGAAGGAATAGTTACTGCCAGTATGCTTAACCTGTTTGAACTCACTGTCTCCGCTATGAGTGAAACCAACAATGTGGGAAGGTGGATTCCTGCGACAATCCTCAACACTATTGCATGTCCATTCGTTGAAGGAAGAGCTGAAATGAGCTTGGGGCGTAGGTTATTATCGATTCTCGTCCTCTCTGTAGTTCTTGCTGTTGCTGTCGCAACAGATCTTTTGTTTCCTTGTGTGGTGCTGTGTTCCGCTTGGGGAATGGGCTAGACGACATGTACCGCTGATGCTTTGAAGGTCAGGTATACCTGTGACCCAAGGTTTATGGCCATTTCCTCGAAGGATCTTCTCGTTATTATGGCCGTGAATTCCTTTCCGGCATCTACTCTGAGCTGAACCTGCCGGTTCAAATCCAACACTTCAGTCACCTTTCCCTTCAACGTGTTTCTGGCGCTACTCTGAACAGGACCAGTTGAAACAATGATTTCCTCAGGCCTAATGAAGATCATTATGTTTCCGCTCTTCTGAGTTGCAGCCTCGATTCTTACATTCTGACCCAAATCCACTGAAGCGAGTCCTTGTCCAATCGTCTGAGCGTGGCCTGAGTAGACGTTTTGAAGCTTCGCGAAGCTTATCAAGAAGTCAGATGGTTTCTTGAATATCTCTTCCATGCTCCCTACCTCCGCAAGCTCTCCTTCACGTAGAACTGCCACTTTTGAAGCAAGATTCTCGACCTGAAGCATGTTATGGGTTGCCATTACGACCGTCATCTTGCGTTCACGGTTGACTCTGGAGACTATCTCTTCAATTATAGTTGCATTCTTGGGGTCAAGGTTGGCGGTAGGCTCATCTAACAGCAGCAGTTCCGGTTCAGAGACCAAGGCCTGCGCCAAAGACACTCTTTGCATCTCTCCACCTGAAAGCGTCGTTGCCTTTCTCCTCTCGAGACCGGACAGTCTCACGATATCTAATGATTCCGATACTCTCTGAGCCTGATTCGTCTTTACTCCTCTAATCCGAAGAGGATACGCCACGTTGTCGTAGACAGAAGCGTTGAACATGACGCTCTGCTGAAAAACAACCCCGATACGCCTTCGAAGTGCCAACTTATCCTTCTCAGAGCCAGCCGCCTCGACGCCGTCGAAGAGTATCTTGCCCTCGTTCGGTTCATCTAGGAGATCCAGCAGTCTCAGAAGCGTGGTCTTGCCACTTCCACTTGGGCCGACGATGGCGAAGAAATCTTCGTGCTCGATCTTGATGCTAATGTTTCTCAGAGCGACTTTTTCATGATAGCGCTTTGTTAGGTCTATGGTCTCGACTGTTGGCATTCTATGGCCTCATCCCTTTCCATTGCATCTGAGTTAGCACCCAGTTGATGGCGAAGGACAACGATAGCAGTATGACTCCTAGGGCTAGGGCAACGCCGAATTCGCCGAGTTCTGTTTCAAGTACGATTGCCGTTGTCAAGACTCTTGTTGACCACCTGATGTTTCCTCCGACAATCATTACAGCGCCAACCTCTGATATCGCGGCGCCGAAGGCTACTATTATCGCCATGAGAAGCCCGAGTCTTGCTTCTTTCAGGATGGTTACAGTAAGCTGAGAACTGGTTGCTCCGAGCGACAGAGCCTTATCATGAATGCTCCTGTTCACCGCGCTGATGGAGGACATGGCTACACCAGTGACGATAGGCACGGCCATAATCACTTGGGCGACTATCATCACAGTAGGCGTGTAGAGGAGTTGCAGCAATCCGAGTGGTCCTGACGTTGAGAATACCAAGTAGACGAGTAGTCCAACTACGACTGGGGGGAGGCCCATCAACGTGTTCACTATGCTCACCAAGAAACGTTTTCCACGAAAATCATTCAGCGCGATGGCCGCTCCTGTGGGAATCCCCAGCAGAGCGCCAATGGCAACAGAGATACCGGAGACCTTCATCGTCAAGAGCATGATACTGTAGACTTCCGAGTCAAAGGACACCAGTAACCAGAGGGCCCTGAGCAAACCTTCAAGAATCGCATTCAAATCCGCTATCCACCCTTCAGGAAAGAGCATTCCCGAAAAGAGAGAAGTGGGTTGGAGGCTTGTATATCTACGGGTTCCTTACTGTCTTGACCCAGCAGGCATCGTTTGTCTTTAGTCAGAGGCTCTGTGAATCATACCACGCGATTTCGGACTGCTGATCTGGAAAGCCCAGCTCCTTTGCTCTGCTAAAGTCCCGTGCTATTGGGAAGAACAGGATTTCTCCACCTTTCTTGTAGTTCTCGATGAGCTTCTGTCCTTCTTCGGAGACTAGGAATTTGGCGAATGCAAGAGCCATTCTATGGTTTCGCTGCGGATACTTCTGAGGATTGACAAGTATCACAGCGTAGGGATTCAGCAGCTCCGCATCTCTTTCAGCCAAGACAGCCAAATTCGTGAGCTGATCTTTGAAGGCTAGCCAAGTTGCTCTATCCGTCAGAGTATAGGCTTTCTTCTCATTGGCCATACGGAGAACCGTACCCATACTCGCACCTGCTTCAAGATACCATGAGAAGGTTTTGTTTGATGGTTTGACGCCGATCTTTGCCCAGAGACCCAGTTCCTTAGTGTGAGTACCGGATTTGTCCGCTCGAGAAATGAAGACGAGGATACCTTTTGCACCTGTACTAGCGATCCTCTGGAAGGTCTCAGAGGCATTGGTCAGCCCATTGACTTTTGCCGGATCCTCCTTTGGACCTATTATGACAAAATCATTGTACATGACCCCAACCCGATGTACTCCGGATCCTTCTTTGACAAACGCCTCCTCCAGAGCCCTTGCGTGGACGAGAACAACATCTGCGTCTCCTCTCTTCGCTATCTCGATGGATTCGCCAGTTCCCTTTGAGAGCACCTTGACTTGTGCGTTGTACTTCTTTTCAAAGACCGGAATGAGATA
>CAZFRJ010000079.1:0-3575 GCA_964521355.1 uncultured Candidatus Bathyarchaeia archaeon
CTAGTGGCTCCCGAATCTGCCTACGCCGTAAGAGCAGCCATCGACGAAGCGCTTGAGATGAAGAAGAGGAACGAGGAGAAGGTCATCGTATTCAACATCAGTGGCATGGGCCACATAGACTTCCAAGGATACCGTGAGGTGCTGAAGGACATCTGATCCACCCTGCCTGCATGCGGCCCACTTCCTTGCGAGGCACTATCCCATTTTTGTTGACTCCGAAGAGCCAGCCGGGGGAACGCTGATACAGCACAGCCACCAACGAACTCCGTTCAGCGCTCCTGATTACTGATGATCTTGAGCTGTTGCCCGTTGAAGAAATCGCCAAGCGACATCAACGTCTACTTAGGGATTGGATACAGAAACTCTGTGGCTGCGGCTGAGAGAAAGGACATAATCGTAGCCATAGATGTGCTGAGGTGTAGCTCCTCAATCGTGACTGCCCTCGCAAATGGAGCGAAGGCAGTAATACCGTCATCAACTCTCAGCGAGGCGCGATCACTCGCAAAGAGGCATGATGCAATTCTGGCTGGCGAAAGGAAAGGGAAAAGGCCTAAAGGATTCGAATTGGGGAACTCCCCCCTTGAATTCAAGAGCGAGGTCGTACAAGGCAGGATCGTGGTGCTAACCACCACAAGTGGAACAAAGGCCATTGTCCTAGGCAAGAAAGGCCGAGGTGTTCTTGTCGGCTCATTTCTCAATCTTGACGCCACAGTCAGACGCGTATGCCAACTCGCAGAAGCATCGGGCAGCGGAGTATCTCTAGTGACAGCGGGTAAACGCGGGGCATTTTCTTTAGAGGATTTCCTCTGTGCTGGAGCTATTTCAGACCAACTAGCTCAGAACGGGGCTGAACTGGACGATGGATGTCTGGCATCGGTCCACGCTTGGAGAGACGCCAGATCAGACTTGTCTTCTGCGTTGAGAGAAGGGCTTCACGCCAGGTATCTTGCTTCGTTGGGCTTCCAAGACGACGTAGACTTCGTTGCAAAGTTGAACCTTTTCGATATTGCAGCAGTCTTGGAAAAAGATAGAATAGTCGCTGTCAAACCGTAGGCATACGGGCCCTCATGATTGGTTTGGGGTCGCCTCAGGCAAATACCTTCACGATCACTGGGCTCACTCTTAACTCTGATAGATCATCGACGACCCAGCATTCTCTTGTGACGCCCAGAATAAAAGTCGATCTGAAATCACTTCTCTTGTTCACGTGATAACGTTCGTCAGTCCGACTTCACGTGCGATTTGACATGCCTCACGGAATTCAGCTCCAGTCAATCTTCTGCGGAGCTCGGGAACTTCATGCGCTCTCCACTCCGGGCGATACTGATCCATTAGATTCACGCGTGTTTCGTGTCCTAGGTTCCTTGAGATCCATTCTAGTATTGGCTTGGTACAGCATGAGTTGTGGGTTGGGAGAACCAGAACCCTGATTATGAGTTCTCCGAATCTTTTTGCGGTCAAGTGATTTCGCGTGCAGACCTTCCAGTAGTCTGGAGCGCTTGAGATTCGTGTGGAGCAGTCTTCTGGCCCGTATTTGAAGTCAAGGAGGTAGACATCTGCGAAGCCTGCGAGTAGCTGCGCTGTCTCAGGGCTGTAGTAGGTATTGCTGTTCCACACTACGGGAACATTCTCCTTGACCGTCTTGAATGCTTCCAGCCAGTGATAGAGCCAAGGAGTTGGTTCGCCTCCGACTAGATTGGCGTTACGGCATCCCTGCTGCCTCAGACGATCCACTATCTTCGCCAGTGACTCCGGCGGATGCAAGTCTCCGGCTTCCATGTTCTGACTGATTGTCCAGTTCTGGCAGTGTAGACATCGCATCGTACAGCCACATGTGAATATCGTTCCAGAGGGGACAAGCTCAGGCTCTTCGCCCATGTGTTCAAAGAAGCTGGAAACTGTCGCGGTCGCTCCGCAACCACAGAATCCCACCTCGCCTCCAGTTCTATTGGCGCCGCACCTCCTGACGCAAAAGTGACAGTCTAGCAAGATCCGCTTAGCTAGCTCAGCTTTGAGATCGAGCAATGACCGAGATGAGACCATCGACTCATCGAGATGTGCTATTCCTGTGTCGATTGAGTTCTCATGGCTGAGGAATTCGTTCAGAATTTGATCATGTTTGGTCCACAGCTCCTTCGTAGTCTCGTCTGATGAGAAGTTAGCCAGTAGGTGTCTGGCAATTACAAACTTCGCTTTCCTTTTTCTCTGAAACACATCGAAGTATCTTGAGAGACTTCTCTGACACCTCTCATCCTTTAGCACGGTGAGCGAGTCAGGCCTTACTGCGACCCACATGTCGTCTTCATCCTTCTTTTCATGACGGATCCTCTCATTGAGACGTTCGCCGGTCCCGAGATCGGACCTTGTTGTTGAGGGCGAGCTAGGAGCTTGATATCAGCCTTGAAAATCTAGTCGGCTTTCTTTCGAGAGTGCCAACAATCGGTATGGGATTCTTGCATTTCTGGCAGCGGTTGTCATCTGTCAGTTGCCATCGACTGATGTCATATCCACACCTTTCGATTAGCAACTGCTTGCAGAAGGGGCAGTATGTACTCTCGCCGGGATCTCCAGGAACGTTTCCAGCATAGACATATCGTATTCCTTCGTTGATCGCCATCTCGCGGGCTTTTTCAACTGTCTCGACTGGAGTTGGAGGTACATTGGAGAACTTGTATGCCGGGTAGAATCTGCTGAAGTGTAGTGGCGTATCAGGGCCCAGTTTCGTCTTATGCCATCTTGAGAGTTCTGCGATTTCTTTAGGATCATCGTTTAGTTTCGGTATGATCAGAGTCGTGGTCTCCACGTGTATGCCCTTTTTCTTCATCTCCTCTGTTGCATCGAGGACTGGTTTCAGTTCTGCCTTGCAGTATTCCCTGTAGAATTTCTCGTTGAATCCCTTCACGTCGACGTTTGCTGCGTCGATGAAGTCGGCGATTTGGCTCAAGGCTTCAGGTGTAATGTAGCCGTTTGTTACTAGGACATTGAGGATTCCTTCTTTCTTGGCAAGCCTAGCTGTGTCCAGCACGTACTCGTGCCAAATGATGGGCTCGTTGTATGTATACGAGATGGATTTGCAGCCATACTTCTTGGCCAACTCTACGGCTCTCTCGGGCTCTAGCTGATCGGAGAAGACATCGCCCGGCTCGACCTGCGAGATGTGGTAGTTCTGGCACCATGGGCATTTGAAGCTGCAGCCCACCGCAGATATGGAGAAGGAGTAGCTTCCAGGCCAGAAGTGAAAGAGCGGTTTCTTTTCTATGGGATCTACAGCGGTTGATGTGACCTCACCGTATATTTCAGTGTAGAGCTTTCCATCCTTGTTCACTCTCGTCTTACAGACGCCTTTGCCTCCGGGCCTGATTGTGCACCTGTGCGGGCAGACTGAGCATTTCACGAAATTGTCGGCAAGCGTTTCGTAGAGTGATGCTTCTCTTTCTGGCAAGCTACTCGGGCTCCTCCTTCTCGATGTGGAAGCCGTTCCCGTTGAATCTGATCGACAGAGCCCGATTGAGCGCTCTGAACCCTCTTCCCGAGCCATCTAGCTCGATGAGGCCGCAGTCCGATAGTCTTCGAAG
>CAZFRJ010000080.1:0-3541 GCA_964521355.1 uncultured Candidatus Bathyarchaeia archaeon
ATCGTTCTGAGATTCGTACAACTGATGAACACTCCATCGGAAGCACTTACGCAAACCCGTTTCGCAAGCGCATAAGCGACCTCGGGACCCTGCAGACCTATCTCCAAGTTCTTCGTCAGACCAAGACTGCCAATGCTGACAACTTCGAAACCATTGTCGCGGAGGAACCTATCTTCGAGAAGTTCAATGTCCTTTGCGTAGGGAGTAGCTACTGACACCCTCCTGACGCGAAGTGTACTGAGTGCTTCAACCACAGCTCCCGCAGTAGCCACGGCCTGAATCTTCGTCTCTCTTTCGATTCTTTGGGCTATCTCCTTGTCGTGACCTAGTCCTCTGAATAGGCTTCCGCTTGTACAACCGTAGCATATGACATCTACACTGGCGTCAGACAGTTGCCGGGCAGCAAGTTCTGTCTGCTTCTCCATTGCCTCAAGCTGAGGGCTAGTTACTTCTCGGAGAGGAATGCGCGATGAATGAACGGTTGCGCGAAATGACATGATGCGATTGAATTCGGGTTCCATTGTCGTGTTCGAGGATGGAAGGATCAGACCTAATCTGTACATATGATCTTCGAGGATCAGCATTCTACTGCGTGACCAATTAAGCTTCACATCATCGCATTGAAAGGCTTGAGAATGTCAGAAATAGGATAAGAGATGGAGATTCGGTGCCCAGGTTACCCGATGAGGATACTCTATTGCGTCGGCAGGAAGCTATCACCTAACGCTCTGAGACATCTATCGGAACAGGTCCTCTTCTATTGGACGCACCAATTCTCCTGCGCTACCCTCTCCTTTGGGATATTGATATCCTTTGATTATCGCGACAGGCACTCTGTCGCGCTTGTTCATGACAAGTTCTGCAGCTGATGCTAGTTCGTCAGCGACGGCCATCACAGTGACTCGTAGAGTGTAATCAAACATGTCAGGTTCACCGCGATAGTCTCTCATAGGCTTCATTCCTGCTACTCCTATTGCGAAATTGACATGGCCCATCCTCCACGCCCGTCCGAAGGTATCAGAAATGATGACTGCAACATCTACTCCAGTGAGCTGCTTCAATCTGCGCCTGATCCTTTCAGCAGATTTATCGGGGTCCACAGGAAGGAGGGAAACCTGATCTTCGCTCCCCACATTTGATCTGTCAATTCCAGCATTTGCGCAGACAAATCCATGCTTCGTTTCGACTATCAGGTGATTGTCTTTCATTCGAACAATTCTTGATGTCTCTTGAAGGATGACTTCTATATGCCTAGGATCACGGTTGGTCTGCAGAGCAATAGAGTTGGCGAGGGTTGAGGGTCTGACACCCGACAGATCTACTATGCGCCCTTCCGCCTTTGAGACCACCTTCTGTGTAACGACGACCACGTCTCCGGATTCAATCGTCACACCACTCTCCTTTCCAGCCTGAACTATCCTGTCGCCGAGATTGTCTCCTTCCCTTATCAGTGGAATGCCTTTCAGTCCCTGGATCGTGATCAATTTGGACTCTCCCCAATCTGCGACTCTTGTTTTCTTGCTATTATCTATATCGTAACTCATGTCGAGGGGGGTTCTACAAACAGAGGCTACGAGTTGCTTGAAAAGCGAAGCCGGACCTTTGGGCCGACTTTCACGGTCGTCAGTTTGCGTTCGACCTAGATTTGTCGCAAGCTCAACATCAACGTTCAATCTTCTGCTGTCTGGAAGAAGGACTCCAACCTTGTTCCACCGATCAATTCGTTGAAGTCTATCTCAAGAGCATCCAAGACCTGTTCAAAAGTGGACTTGATGTATTCGAGGTACTTCTCAAGATCTATCTCCTGCCATGAGGGATTAAGGCTCACTGGCTTGACTCCGGGCTCTCCTCTGACCTTAACAAACGCAATAAGGTCTCCTGAACGAACCTCAATCCCTCTTGCCTCCAGCAACTTCGCCGCCTTGACATGTTGGGGGGTGGTCTTGGTGTAGGCTCCCGTAGGCCTGCTGATCATTATCGTAAAGGCCAGGTCTTCGAGTGAATATTGCCTATTGCGAAGCTTCGTGTAGCACGCCCGTACTATGCTCCTAGTCTTCTCTTTGGCGACTTCGAATTCTTCTATAGATCGAACTTGGCTTAGAGCTTCAATCATCTCGTAGAAGGCATGTTTGAGGAATTCTGGCACATGCCTCTTCTTCCCCGTCAGTCCTTTGATGTCAACTCTGCCGTCAGGGTAGACTCCCAAGTAGTTCTTCTTCCTCGAACTCAGAGCTAAGTAGCGGTAGCTCTTGTCCACCTCAAGTTCCATTCCTAGATTGGTTTTTGACCATTCGATGAGATTCCCCAACTGGTCCATGGCGGGGGTTCCCAAGAAGATACTGTCTGTGTCTCCGTAGAATACTTCAAGGCCAAGAGACCTGGCTTTTTCAATCGTTTGAGTTATCGCGTGGCGTCCTATGGCTGCTGTCGCCTCTGCAACAGGTGGGCAATACAATGCAAAGTTCTCATTGCCGAATACGCCATAGCTGGCGTTGAGTACGACTTTTAGAGCGTCGGAGATCACCCTGTACCAACTTATCACAGATGGGGGGAGGCTCTCATCCTTTGACTTGGACTTGTACGACTTGACTCTAAGGTCGCGAAGCGACCCGATCAAAATGCTTTCAAGAGATCTTCTTCTTGTGCATACCCAGTGTGTCGTGTCAGGAATGGTGTTACGTTTGCATTCTTCGTGCTTGCATAGGATGGTTTCGTATCCAAGATTCCACCGCTTGATCACGGAAGGGTACATAGACATGAAATCCAGGACCGAGACTCCGAAGTGAACCCCAGGAATCGGCTCGATTACGATGGCTCCCTTGTACTTCTTGCCTTTGATTATGGCTTCGGTTGTGATTGTTCCCTTCAGGCGGAGAATGTCGTCTGCGCGTGGAATGAGATATCCTCTCTTCCTATGTTCGCGGTACATCATGCTTCTTATCCAACTTGAAACGCCCTGTCTCGAAACATCCTCCATGTCCATGAAGCTTATGCGTGACAGAGCCATTATGAGCTTGATGACCAAGTTGTCATCGAACGAGGCCAGCGCCATTACTATCTCCGCATCGCGAAAGCAGTATTCGGCCAGTTCTGCGTATGATAACTCTGGCAAGGCTGCTTCAAGAGGTCTCTTCTCCAGCCCAACGAGGGCGCTTCCCACCTCCTGCAAGGTATTCTCGCGGTACTTCTGACCAAATGCGTAAATCTGAACCGATCGATTGAAGAAGAACCTGCAGAGGTCGAGGTGTATCCCGTACTTTGGTCGAGCCGAGTCTCTTGCCATTTCGATGGGTATCTGATCTCTTGTAAAGCCCAGTCTTTGAGCCCGATGCCAAAGATACCTGAGGTCGAAGTCGTCCCCATTGAAAGTTAGAACGAGAGGATAATCGACCAGGCCCTTGAAGATTTCGATCAGTAAGCGTTCCTCCGATTCATAATATTCCAGCTGAATCTTCTCCAACGACTGGACGTTGCCGCTCAGAACTCCCGACCTCTTGAGTAGGAGAACTCGTTGAACGCCGTCAGAACCGAGAATCGAGGC
>CAZFRJ010000081.1:0-3507 GCA_964521355.1 uncultured Candidatus Bathyarchaeia archaeon
GTGTCCTCCTTCAACAAGGACGCACAGAAACTCTATAGAAGACTGGGCTACCGAGTCGTCGGCCAACTGAAAGACTACATCATTCCGCGCCATTCTGAGATTCTGTTAAGAAAAACGATCTGCTCCATAACGGAATTCAAGGAGAAACGCGACGAGGTACGCCGTAGTTTGAGTTGTAGTTAGTCAAATGGCGCACATGGTGATCACATACGAAATACTGCTTTCTATACGACGATTATGTCGGGAGAAGAATCTCCCAAACCCTCTCTCATGCTACCGAAAATGGTTCCCAAGCCAAAACCCGCCCCATTGATGACTTCCGGGAATGTGCACGTGAAGCCTGTGTTTTCGCGTAAGCCTAGCCAAGCGCATAGGTTCCTACCCTGATCTCAGCAAAGAATTCCCTTTTCGCCTTGCATATGGGGCAAATGTATGGAGGCTTCTCTCGAAAGACAACGTAGCCACATTGCTTACAGTACCATAGCTTCAACTCGCCTTTCACAGGTTCCGCCGTGATGCCGGCGGTTGAACTTGGCACAGATGAAGGGGTTTCCTCTGGCATTGCATATGCCCTCATCTGCTTCTCTTGAGGCCTCCTCTCCGGGATCGACCCGAGAGGCGTCTTGCCTTCGAACGCATCTTTCCTCACGTAGAGGCCGCAGTAGCAAGTTCCGAACTCTTCCACATCTGGGTCCCGATAGTCGCAAGGGCAAATGATGTCCTTATCAAACTCGAAGTTTCCGGAGGCCAGTCGGCAGGGGCATGAAGGATAGCCGTATCTCTCTTCGTTCTTCTTGAGGCCTTCAATCAGGTCCTTTAGAAAACTCTCTTCTGGATTCAGATAGTACCCGCGGCTTCTTGCATCTGACTCAGCCCTTCTCCGAACGGACTCCAAGGTTATCGAAGTTCAAGCGCCTCCTTCAAGTCATCTAACTTGAACCCCACGATCAGCCTTCTGTCGTCAATTAGAACTGCGGGATAGGAGTAGCAGTTCAACCTTCGAAGATCATCCTCGATCCTCTTCCTGTCTTCTGGGCTTGCCAGGTCAACATCCACATACTCATAGTGAACCTTCCGATCTTTCAGGAACTCCTTGGTGCGTTTACACCAAACGCATGTGCTCAAGGCATAGACGAGCACCTTGTGATCCTTCATCTCACCCGGTACTGCCACGACGTTCACGCTTTTCGCCTCCTAGGAGAGAATTGGTCTTCACTATGTCTATCTTATAGGTTAGCCCAGCGACTGCAAGTGCCTTACGGTCCCGAGATACGTTCCGTCGAGCAGATGGAGTTCAGCATTCTCGAAGTCAACGGCCGAGGATCGCAACACTGGACCTATCAGGGTTCCGCCTCTTCTTCCCTGCTCACGTCTTCTATTGACCGATCTGCCTCCCAAGTTCTCATTGAAAGAAGGCATCACTACGCATTGTTGATCGACGAGATCAATGCCAAACAGCTCCTTCGCTTGTTCCTCGACCCTTCTCCGAGGTTTGACCTTCATATGCCTGAGCAAGGAGACTACAAGTTTACGGCTCTTTGATCGAGCCTTCACCCAGACTTGTCTCACCATTCGAAACCCGAGTTCGTCTGTGAACGTGACTACGGGATGGAGGTGGGCCATAACCATGGTTTCGCATCCAAGCAGGTCGGCTTTGGGCCAGGCGTGGCCGTGAAGGAGCGCGATCTTCTTCCAGAGAGTAATTCCACTTGATGGGTGAATCTTAACGTTGGGCGTGGTTAGAGCCTCTAGGTTTCCATCATGGTTGCCCGATATAACTTGAATATCTCGAACCATCTCACCGATCTTCTCGAAGAATTCCGGAACATCCCTCCACTCTTCAAGCTCAACTCTTCTCACTGCATGTTTGACATCGCCAAGGAAGATTATCGATGACGGGTTGGTCGCCTTGACGAGCTGGATCATCTTCTCAAGAAGCTTCGGGGTCTGCGATGGGACATGTATCCCTTTCTGGGCGAGAGAGACCTCCCACCCTATATGCAGATCCGCAACCACTAGCACCCTCTCTGACATGTTCTCAAGAAGAAGTGCCGGATATGGCTCCACAGGTCTCAGGTGACTAGCTGTCGAAGTCAGATCAACTCGCCATGGTAATCTAGTTCTCCGCTAATAACCGTTGATTGCTTGTAATCATGGAAAAGAGATTAGTGCAGCCTAAGGCGCATTGAGCAACAGGAAGCTCTCGAATTGGAAACAGCGGAGAAGAAGGAGCTCCGAGCCGTTGACAAGATCTGTTCCGAGATAAGGCTCTCCAAGGAGATTGACAGCAAACTGAGAGCCAAGTTACTGGCTCATTTCGCCAGTAGATTCAAGAATGCCTTGAACCTTATTGAGAAGAAGAGGGTCAAGAAGTACCTGTTCTCCCCCAGTGGACGCGTCGTATGGGCTGTAAAGGGCAGGAAGGCCGAGTATCAAGTAATCCCGGACTCGAACTTTTGCAGCTGCGACGACTACTATTTCAGGGTGATCGATCGCAGGAGGCAGCTGTGCTACCATATTATCGCGCAGCGACTTGCCGACGCGCTTGGAAGCTATGTGTTCGAGGAGCTTCCTGACTCCGCGTACAACAAAATCACGGAAAGATGGCACGTAGAGGAAGAACCCTAGCAGGGCACAATCCAGAGGTTGACTGAGCACACGTTTTTAAACCCTATCCGGCATTAGACCGTGCGATACAAGGAGCTTCGACCATGTCGCTTGACGAGCTCTACGGTATACTCATGCTAGGGATTCAGATATTGTCTTTCATAGCTTTGCTGCTGATATTTGTTTACGTGGCGTATGAGAGGACGAGACCCGCATAGGTCACTTAAGACATGACGAGGAGCGATACCGCCTAGGAAACCTTTCTATGAACTCGCTTTGTCTGCCCTTGAAGGCGCTCCGATGCGAAGACGAACACTTCTGACACCTCGGGAGTACATGATCAAGGAGTGATCTCAGGATTTTCCTAGGGGAGGGGGGGAGCCGTCGCTAAACGACGGCACTTCAAAATGCTGGGGACACAGAGCGGAGGCATCTGGCTGAAAGGAGTAGCGTGAGAGTTGAGCGTCTTTTCACTTCTGCGTCCTGACTTGCAGAAGCTTCTCGATCGGGAAGCTATTGCCGAGCCGAGCGCCATCCAAGATCTCGCTATTCCCGATATTCTTCAAGGAAAAAACGTCTTGATAATAGCGCCTACGGGAACAGGTAAGACTTACGCCGCGGTCATGCCCGTCTTCGAGCTATTTCTGAGAAAGAGAGAAAGAGAACCGACGAAAGGGATCTCCATACTATATCTGACACCTCTGCGAGCCCTCAATCGCGACATAATGAGAAGGCTTGCGGAGAACGGCAAACAGCTTGACATCAAGGTGCAGGTCAGGCATGGCGATACCCCCGCCAATGTAAGATCGCTGCAGGCGAAGTTTCCTCCAGACATGTTGATCACGACACCTGAGACCCTTCAGGCGATTCTTCCAGGAAAGAGGATGAGAGAACACTTGA
>CAZFRJ010000082.1:0-3467 GCA_964521355.1 uncultured Candidatus Bathyarchaeia archaeon
TCTTTGGTTGCACAGGCTTTTCAGCAGGAACTGCTGCCGGCTTTTCTGCCACAACTTCGGTGATCACAGCCTTCTCCAAGGGTGGCCTCTTCTGCGGCGTGACGGGCATCGGGACGACCTTGGGTTCCATTGGCTTCACTTCCTCCAATCGTTTCGGTTCAGGTGTTGGAGCCTCGACTTTTGGAGGAATCACACGAGCCGGAGCAGGTGCCTCGTAGCTTGCAGGTGCCGCTTCCTTGTTGACCGAAACCAAACTCTCGGACAGAGCTTTCATCTCCAGGAAGGCTTCTCTCAGAATCTCGGGCATCACGATGTCTGCTGGATATTCTGACCTTGCCGCCAGCCACATCGCCTGTCTATGCGCTTTGCTGAGTACGATCGGCGCGGTCTCAGCGGTGAGATAGTTCGCTTCGATCGCAAGCCCCAAGGCTTGCTTCACAGCCAATGTGAGATCGTCGCGATATCCTTTCAAGTCAAGTAGAAGGTCGTCTCGCCCAAAGATCAAACCCTCTTCGTAGGCCGCCTTCAGCGATATGCCAGCCTCGATAGGTTTGATTCCGAGTTTTGACAGGACCGAAGCGACCTTTGCGCTTATCACGTCTCCTCTCTTGGCAACGACTGTATCCTTCACAACCCAGATGCTTCCTGACTCTATCTTGGTGGGGATCTTTGCCTCATTGAATTCGCTGATTATCGGTCCCGGCGGGAGTCCTGTATTGCCAGCAGGAACTACTATCTCTCCAGTTGCCGTTTCGCCTGCCTTCGCTGCTACTCTAACCTTACTCTTGCCAAGCAAGATCGTGAGTTCGAAAGGATCTATGTCAGTTAAAAGTAGCAGATTCGGTCCGGAAAGAGAGTTGGTAAAGGCAGCTATGTTCTTCCTCTTTTCCTCCAAGCTCTCTGCTGCTTTTCTGAGCAGGGCATTCTTCGTCACAAGCATCTTCACCCTGCCTCGGAGCTTTCTTCGCATTTCCAGAACTTGGGACGATCTGACTTTCGCAAGGTCTGCGACGGCTATCACCTTATGCGTGCCCATGTCCTGTGCCAGTTGATTTGCAGCGAGAACCTTTCCTTCTGGCACCTTTCCATCCAGTCGCATGGTTGTCCTACTCCTTCACTAGAGGAACCTTGATTGGTGAGCCCATTGCGGCCTTCACGATTATGCTACCGACGTTTCCTAGGCCTCTCTCAAGTTTTCCCTCGATCGCCGTCACCACGGCCTGTACGTTATCAACAATCTTATCAGAGGCCATGTCCTCGGTACCAACACGACATTGAATGACCGGCTGATCTCTTACACGGACCCGGACAGTTCGTCGCTGCCTAGCCAAAACGTCCTCTACGACGACGTTCGGCGGTACGGGGACAGGCATCTTCCCTCTCGGACCCAGAACCGGGCCCAAAGTCTTTCCAACCAGTGGCATCAGAGGCGCTTCTGAAACGAATTGATCATACCCCCTAGCGACCTTACGCGCCTCCTTCTTCTCTCTCCCTAGCGCGTCAAGCTCGTCTCTGCCCAAGACAAGATCTGCGCCCCCCTTCTTTGCCCGCACCGCCAAGTCGCCAGTGGCGATGAAGCACACTTTGACAGGCTTCTCTAGAGGATTCGGAAGCACAATGGTCTCAGAGATCTTGCTCTCTTGCTTCTTCAAGTCTATGTCCTTGAGCCTAATGACTAGCTCAATCGCCTGCTTGAATTTCCTTTTCGGCGAATTCTTCTTCATCTCCTCCACGGCGTTGAGCAAGCTCTCTTTTGGCAAGGGCAAGGTGATTCCAGCTTTCCGAAATACACGGGCGCCGCTAAATAAACCCTTTACCTCTTGGCTACGGTGAGTCGAACCGCAATGCGGGAGATCAGTTCAGTGTTGAGGCTGTACACTGATCGGGTTTTTCTGACTAGCGCTTCTCTGTGCAGTTCTTTTTCTACGCTGACAGAATCTTGTCGTGTTGGCCCTCAGCGATCTCCTTCAGAACTTCCTTTGGCTCCTTCTGTTCAACCGTGACTCCCATGCTGACGCAGGCACCAAGAACTTCCTTGACTGCTCCCTTCAAAGAGATCGAATAACTGCGGGGCACTTTCATCTGGGCGATGTTGATAACCTGCTCCATGGTAAGGTTGCCAACCTTCTGAGTCTTGGGAGTCGCGGACCCCTTCTCGATTCCAAGCTCCTTCACGATGAGCGCCGATGTCGTCGGCGTACCAACCTCTATCTCAAAGTCCTTCGATTCCACATCAACTATGATCTTGACGGGAACCTTCATGCCGGCATATGCCTTGGTCAACTCGTTTATCTTGTTCACTATCTGAAGGACATTGACGCCTAGGGGTCCAAGGATAGGCCCAAGGGGCGGGCCGGCCGTGGCGTGGCCCCCAGCAAGCAAAGCCTCAACCTGTTTTTTCTCTCCCAGCCTCTCCACCAGCCTTCTGAACAAGCTTCACATAGTCAGCATGCACAGTGATCGGAAGGGTCGCAAAGCCTTCCTCAAGCAACTCGATTACCAACTCTTCCTTCGCAGCGTCGACATCAGTGATCTTTGCCTTCAATCCTCGAAAGGGTCCTCCTACAACTTCAACTAGGTCTCCCAAAGCCAAGTCTTCAATCACAGGCTTCGTTATCAGGAACCTCTCAATCGCGGAGACGCCTATGACGCCTTTGGTCCGCGCTCTGGCATGTTTCATACCTGAGATTGCCTCATCGACAAAATGCGGCCCGGCAGCCTCAACGAATATGTATCCTTTGATGACCTCAGGCGCAAGAACACTGGAAACGGGTAGCTTCTTCAAAGCGATCCGAGACATCAAGAGGTCGGCAACTGTCTTCTCCTGGCCACTTGTAGTTCGAACCGCATAGATCTGCATCTTCGGCTTTTGCTCAGACAACCTTCTTTCCTCTATGGGGCAAGATTGATGATCCAGAAGATGACTCGCACCATGAATCCAATCATGCCTAGTACTACGAGACCGAGCATGCTTATCTTGAAAAGCATCCAGATCTCATCTCTGCTAGGCCTTGTAGTTGCCTGAAGCAACCTACGCGATGACTCAAGGAACTCCGACAGATTCAAGGGCAAGTCTCCAATCGAAATCTCGCTCAGAATAACAAACGAGCACCTTTTAATCTTTCGTCGTTACAGAGACATCTCCAGATATGCAGAAGACCTCAACGCAACACATCTGTCCGGATGACGGCCTTAAACCCGAATCACGTTCACGTTTCGGCTATTCAGAAGTTCAACAAGCTTCCTTCGCTCAGGGCCGCGAATTCCTTTCCAGTCGACAATAGCAGTGGTACATGGTCCAACGATCCTTTCAAAGGCAAGCCAGACCATTGAAGGATCGAAATGGTCAAAGAAGTATTTCGGCAAGATATGTCCAACCGCAAACTCTTCTCCCAGATTCGCCTCAGTATGCTTCATTGAGTAGTGCCCTCCTCCAAACCCCACGGACGGTTCTCCTGAAGCAGGAC
>CAZFRJ010000083.1:0-3430 GCA_964521355.1 uncultured Candidatus Bathyarchaeia archaeon
TCGTTCAATTGAAGGATCATCCTGATTCCATCGACGCAGGCGTCCTCTACACTTATGCTTTGTCGCATCAGGTCAACCACATGCTTTGCGAGGCATAGTCTGATGGCAAGTTCCCCCCGACCTGTGCACGCGGCGGCTCCTGCCCGATTGTCCGCATAGTTTCCAGCACCTATGATCGGAGAGTCGCCGGTTCGACCTGGGAGCTTCAATGCGAGGCCGCTTGTTGATACTCCGACAGCAAGATTCCCTGCTCGATCTCTTGCTATGAGGTTGACTGTTCCGGCGTGATCCTTCGTTGACTCAACGTACCTCCTGTACCATTGCATGAGTTCACCGTGGATCTTGCGATATGTCTCCGTGTACAGCAAGGCCTTCCCGTCTGCCAGCTCTTCATATTGCTTCTTCGCTTCCAATGTCAGAAGATTGATCTCCTGAAATCCTTGCAGCTTAGCGAACCTATCTGCCCCTTCACCGATAAGCATGAGATGGGGTGTTTTCTCCATGACTCTGCGGGCGATGCCTATGGGATTCTTGAAGTGTCGTACGCCAGCGACAGCACCTGCTCGTAGGGTTGAACCGTCCATGATCGAGGCGTCTAGCTCGACTTCTCCGAGAAGATTTGGCAGGCCTCCGTACCCGACAGAATGATCGCTGGGATCGTCCTCGACTACTTTGACGCCTTCCTCTACCGCGTCCAGAACATTGCCGCCGCTTCTCAGAATTCGCGTTGCCTCTTTGACCGCTCTCTCACCATTTCTTGAAGCAATCACGACGATCATCGCGATCAACCAGCCTCGAAACCAAGCAACCATAACGTAAGAAAATAAGCCTATGTGCTGCCGCCCATAGATGCGCAGTGATGAGATTCGACTTTGGCCCTATACACGGCGCCAAGACAGTGCGCAGAGGCAGCGCTTAGGCCTCAATTCAGTAAGGGTCCGGGGCGCTTATCTACAGCTTCGAGGATACGCAAGCAGGGGTGTTCGAGTCGACAGGGGACTCGTCAGCTTCATTTCGTGAAACGTTGAGAAGAAGCATCTCTCAAGCGATGAATCCTCGACTTCTAACGTTCTATGGCGCTGTCGTTATCGTCTTCATTGCTTTTTCCTTTGTTCTCTCCTATCAGACCCAAGTCTATCTGTCCATAGCTGCTGGAATAGCTGTAGCCCTTCTTCTCCCCACATCGATGGTTCTATCTCGTGGCTTCACATCGCTTGACACGGTTTTCATGAGCGGGATCCTCTTTCTTCTGATAGCACTTTTCAAAAGCGATCTTCCCATGCGGGCAGTGCTTGAGAATATCAGACATTTTTCTCTGATCCTATCTGTGGTCCTCACTGGACTGTACGTTGTCTTACGCACCTTGCGAAGGGGTAGTGTCAAATCGCATGCGGTATCTGTGAAGAGTCTTGGCGACTTTTTCATGGTTTGCGGCACTACTCTTTCCTCCGAGCTATGTTCTTGTTTGCATCCTGTGCTGTTCTTGGAGACCTTGGGAATCTTGGCATTCCTACCGAATCAGGTGAGGCTCGGCTTCGTGATCATGATGACAGCGTTTGTCCGCCAAGTTCTCCTGACCTATGAATCGTATGAGTCAAGAAGGCGGGGTTGAATAGTCTGCTAGAGGTATTGAAATACACAGGCCCCTGAGACCTGTGGATCATAGCCCGTCGTATCAGAGTACTTGCGGTTGAGTTCTTTTCTGGCTTGCAATCGTTCTCCCGGAGAAGTTGAGAACGAACTGTCGTTCGAAGGCTTCCCAAATCATTCTTGTCGCCAGAAATCCAGTGCAATGGCAAGGCGAAATCAACTTCGGTCGGTAAGACCTCAATGCGTCGATGACGGGCTTGATCTCGTCTTCTTTCTTGTAGACAAGATGAAGCCCACCAATGATTGCATGAACTGCTAGAGACGGCACGATGTTCTCAAGCCTCCTTAGGGTGTTTATGATTCCTGAGTGGGCGCAACCTGTGAGAATCCAAGCACCCTGGCCTCGGACGTTGACAATTAGTGCCTGATCGTCTAGTATGTGGTCGCGCTCCGGCTTGCGACCGACGACTATGTATCTCCTCCCCGGAATCTTCTCAAACCTTGTCACTCTTGGTATTTCGCCTGTCGTAGTAACACCCGGAATAATCTGATAGGGTTCTTCGGTGAGCACGAGTTTTGCTCCTATCTGTTCGATGTCTTTCTCTCTTTCTCCCTTGGGCACTTGGGAGAATCTCTTCTTTCCGTCTCTCGTGAGAACGAATCTCTTTTTGAAGGCGTGAGGGTGAGCGATCACCTGAATTCTTCGTCTTGATCTTGCTGCAAGTTCCACTGTTGCAGAGGTGTGGTCTCTGTGTCCGTGACTCATGACTATGGCTTCGAGAGTTGATAGATTGATTCTCAGCCGATCAATGTTGAAGAGTAATGCGTCTTTCACTGCACCTGTATCAAGGAGAAGAGTGTGCTTCCTATCGTCTAGATCTGTGACCTCGATCAGAAACGATAGGCCCCATTGACCCAAGAGGCCCCCGTGAAACGTGAGGTTATCGGCTAAAGTTGTTACTTTCAGTGATTTGACTGATTCCAGAGGTGGCTCAACATCCTAGATTCGAAGGTGGAGATCCATCATCTTCCGGCGATCGACATCTCTCGCACACGGACTGAAGGCGAATAGAAGTTCGCGACATTTCGAACGTCATCTGCTATTAAGTCAATTGTGTTGCGCACCATGTCGAAGAAGCTTCCAGAGACTATCACGCCTTTGACCGGATTCGCCAGTTCGCCATTCTTCACAAGGAATGCGTTCGTAACAGTCGCGTTTAGCATTCCGCTCATTGGGTTTGACAACCATTCGCCGATCGATGTGACGACATAAAGGCCGTCTTGGGTTTCCTCGATCAGCTCGTCTCTCTCCGCGTCGCCTGCCTTCAGGACGAAGTTCGTTGGAGCAGGTGTAGGCGTCCTGGTGTATGGGTTCGCTAAGCCAAACATGCCCATTCCTCGCCGTGTCGCGTTTCCGGTCGAAGCGACCTTATCCTTGGCTCCGGTGTACGTGTCATGAAGATAGGATTTCAGTACCCCTTTTTGGATGACGGGAGTTTGTTGTTGAGGCACCCCCTCGTCATCGAAGGTCCAAGTCATAAATCCTCTTTTCATTGTTCCATCGTCAACAACGTTAAAATCGTCACGTGCGATCTGCTGTCCAATCTTTCCTGTCCACGGTGATCTGCCCTTCTGAACTGCTTCGGCGTTTATTGTGCGTGTAAACATGACATTCAATATTTGAGCGAAGAGATCGCTTGCAAAGATCACTGTGGCTTTAGTGTTGGGGATCGGTGAGGCGTCGAGCATCTTTATTGCTCGCTGTGAGGCGTCCTCAGTGAGCTTCTCGAATTCTATTTCTCTCCAACTGCGGGCCTGCCAGCCTTCGTCACTAGTTCCT
>CAZFRJ010000084.1:0-3424 GCA_964521355.1 uncultured Candidatus Bathyarchaeia archaeon
GAGTTCTTCAGGCGACGAATGAGGTCGTCCATTGTCGATTTGAATCCATCTACTGAACGAAAAGCTTCCACTTTGATCGTGCCGAAGAAGTGACCTAGGTTGGCTGGCAACGGTTTACCTTGGGGAGTCTTAGGATAAACCATGTTCGCATATGCGGCGCCTGGAAGCACCGCGCTGAGGATATCGACTAAAAGAGCTAAGCCATATCCCTTGTGTCCGCTGAAAAGTTCTCCAGCCCCACCTAATGGCAACAGACCGCCGCCCCTTCGAGCCCGGAAGTTGTCAAGCACGCGATGGGCATCTGTCGTGGGGATGCCTTTCTCATCTGTAGCCCACCCAAGCGGCATCGCCTTCTCTTGACGGTCATATGTCTCCAGTTTGCCCCGTGGCACCGTGCTAGTAGCCATGTCTAATACAAAGGGGCGCTCTTGGCCTGTGGGAACAGCTACAGCTATGGGATTGGTGCCAAGCACGGCATGACGCCCGAAAGTTGGTACCACTAATACATCAGCATTAGTCATGGAGATCCCAATCATGTTGTGCTCCAATGCCATCATGGCGTAGTAACCGGCAATCCCATAGTGGTTGGAGTTGCGAACAGTCACAAATCCTGTACCGTACTCCCTGGCCTTTTCGATTGACAACTTCATCGCCCTGTAACTGACGGGCTGCCCCAGTCCTGCACCAGCGTCAATCAAGGCGGTCGTGGCAGTCTCGCTGATAGTCAGTTCTTTTGGGTGAGCCAACATGACGCCGTCCTGTAGTCCCTTCACGTATCGACGGAGTCGAGCCACGCCGTGCGAGTCGATGCCGCGCAAATCGGCTTCCACAAGTACATCACCGGTAGTCTTCGCGTCTGCCGTTGGCACGTCTAGTTTTTCAAAGACTCTTACGCAGAAGGCACTTAGAGGCTTGGCCTGAACTATGACCTTATCCTCCATAACTGCATCAACTGACGATCATTTTTCTCGACAGATTGATTATGTTTAATGCTTAAAGTATTCTACGGAGACGACATTTCCGCGGTTTAGTATCCAATTCGGATCGATTGCGTTCTTTATTGCAGCAACAGATTCTAGGCCTTGTTTCCCGTACATCAGTTCCAGATATGGCTTCTCAATGCCGTTATCAACGTAAGTCTTCTTTCCAACTCCATGTTCCGCCGTGATGGTTCCTCCCAGTTCAACCGCCTTCTTTGCCAAACGATAAGAAGCCTTCTTCATCTGATCCAATTCAACGGCGGATCTCGGGAGGAAGTTGAAGTGCAAATGGAAATCCCCTATGTGACCAAAGATTGCATACGCGACCTCGGTCTTGGAAGACTCGCGCACAATGTCAACCCTATCAGCCAACGATTCGTGGTCCTCTTCTAGGGGTTGAGTCTCAGCATTTGTAGGCGCTCCGCCTGCAGGTGGACTGATACCTGCGCGATCTTCGACAAACTTCACCTTCTCAGGAAGACTCAGACTCTGAAAGATCTTACTGTCGTACTGCAAACCAAGATCAGCCAATACTCTCGCAATCTGAATCTCCAGACCGACTTCCACGTGAAAACGCATCATCTCATTGAATCTCTCACTCGGCACCGCTATGTCTGTAGCCACTTTGTGCGTACCTTTCAATCGAACATAGTCGTTGATGCCTTCAGGCAACGAGTGTCTAATCTCTGTCAGCTTCTCTCTGTCGTGTTGATCCATTGGAAGCCAGCTATTGAAGACGTGATGACGCTCGAACAGAGTGTTCCATTGTGAGAGGCAATCGTAGAGTTTCTCCTCCTTGATTGCTTGTTCAAACAGAATTGCTGCTTTGGCTTTTGCTGGAATGTCTGGATGTTTGGCTCGTTGAATCTCCAAGGAACAACGGTCAAAGAACTCCAAGGACAACGGGGCGACCAAGTCAAATCCTCCCTTCCTTTCGTTTCCTGATTTGGCGATCCGGCGAGCCTCGTCACAGAAGCGTATAGCATCGTCGGTTGTGGGGAAATATGCGAGACATTCAAAAGTCTTTGGCCGGTCGGTGAGTGAGACCTCTATCTCTGTGAACACGCCCAGCGTACCCTCGCATCCTATGAACAGATCTATCAGATCCATTTGTCTCGTGGCGAAATATCCAGCTGCGTTTTTCACGTTCGGCATTTCGTAGGGAGGTGTTTGTAATCGTATCTGTTCTCCCGAGTGCAGCACTATCTCGAACTCATTTCGGTCATTCGAGAACACCTCGCCTCTCTTAATGTCGAGCACATCACCGTTAGGCAGAACTACGCGCACTCTTCTGATCCAATTTCGAGTCGGCCCGTAGTGGAACGTCTTCGCTCCCGAGGCATTCGTTGCAACCGTACCGCCAAGAAACGCAGTTTTCTCAGTTGGATCAACCGGATAGAACAACCCATTTCTTTCAACTAGTTTCTGAAGATTCTCTATCGAGATCCCGGGCGGCGCAATTGCGTAGTGTTCATTCTTGGCTACGTATAGTTCATACTCGACACCGGCAATCGTATCTCTGAAAATGCCACAAGGCATTGAATCGCGTTCTGGAACTTTCGTCAAACGTTCGGCTGAAAGCACGATGCCGCCAAAGGGAACCCGAGAACCGGTTATGCCTGTCCCAGCGCCCGAAACAGTCACTAGGGTCTTTCTTAAGTTTGCATCGTTCAGCAGGTTCGCTACTTGAATCTCCGTCTCCGGGAAGACAATCTCCTCGGCCTTTCCCTTGAGTATCACCGATTCGTCCGTTAGGTATTTCTCCACAATATCTGGCCTATTTGATCGCACCAAGGATCGTTCTGAATCCTCTCTTCTCGCTGGTTGAGCGAGAATCCTGTTTGTTTTCATTTCTTCTAAGGCCGTTCCTTTGCCTTGATTATCCGCAGCTGCTCTGTAAGTCTCGGTACGATCTCGAACAGGTCTCCTACAACGCCTAGGTTGGCGAGGTTGAAGATGGGGGCTTCTGGGTCCTTGTTTATGGCTATGATTATGTCTGAGGATTGCATGCCGATTCTGTGCTGGATTGTTCCTGAGATTCCCACGGCGAGGTATAGTCTTGGACTCACAGTCTTGCCGGATTGCCCCACCTGTTGTTGATGTGGAAGCCATCCGCAGTCCACTATTGGACGTGAGCCCCCCACGGCTGCTCCTAGCGCTTCAGCCAACTCATAGATCTGCTTAAGCTCCTCCTGCTTACCGATTCCTCGCCCACATGACACTATAACTTCAGCCTCCTCGATCTTCTCAGAGGGTTTCGTCAATTCTCGCACCTTCTCGAGAACCTTACTCCTTACGGTGATCGGGTCGAGGTTGATCTTGACATGTTCCACTTTCGGATTTCTTGTCTCGTCAGGCTTGGGCGCTTTCATCACACGAGGGCGAACTGTGGCCATCTGAGGCCGATTGTGTGAGATTATCGAGGCCATGATGTTGCCTCCGAA
>CAZFRJ010000085.1:0-3391 GCA_964521355.1 uncultured Candidatus Bathyarchaeia archaeon
TATTGCTCAACCGCCTCACAGTACGGACATGTGCCCTTCACATACCGATCAGGTAGAAACTTCTGGCAGCGGGGACAGTAAGGCTGAAGAATCTCCTGTTCGTAGATGTGCCCCTTCTCATAAAGGCGTCTGAAGAAGTGTTGAGTCAGCTCTATGTTCTCCTTTGAACTCGTTCTGTCGAATATGTCGAAATTGATTGACAGATCTCCGAAGTCCTGTAGGTCGCGCTGGTTCCAGTACTCGACAAACTGGTCAGGCGGCTTCTTCTCTTGCTCCGCAGCAATCAGTATCGGTGTTCCGAAATCATCTGTTGCACAGACGAAGGCTGCCTCGACCCCATTCAGCCTACAGAACCTGACGAAGATGTCAGCAGGGAGATAAGTGGATGTCACATGACCAAGATGTATTTCTCCGTTCGCGTACGGAAGAGCGCACGTAACCACAACTCTCGTAGGAGCCGAGTCATGTGAATCGCTTGAGGATCGGTTTAGAATCAATCCCTCCGCGGACTTGCCCCTTAAGGTAGTTCCCTTGTTGATTAAGCTTTCCGTGGCCTTCCGAGCGACATCCCATTACAGGAGATCGAGAAACCACATATCGCAGCAACCTCGCCTCCGGACCATTTGAGGTATCCTCATGGAGGACTATGATTCTGCTCCAAGACCAGAGGGATACGCATCGCCAAGGCTGACACCTGTTCTCCATGAGTTAGCGCGGAATCCAAGACCATCTTCTTCAGCTTTCCGAAAAGGCGTTTAATAGGCCAAGTGTTATTCTAACGTACGAGAGCGGGTCTCAAGAGGATGAGTAAGGACTACCAAGTTCTACTTGACAGAGCTCTAGAGAAGATTCCGAAGAAGAAGCATAGCGGAGAACGTTTTGAGCTGCCGAGGCCGCAAGTTATGAATGCAAAGACAAGGACTTGGATAGGTAACTTCAAGGAGATCTGTGACTATCTGAACCGAGATCCGCACCATATCTTGAAATTTCTGACAAGGGAGCTCGCTACCGCCGCCACGTTCGATGGCTCGCGTGCAATATTCAAAGGAAGGTTTGGTCGAGAATCCGTCGGACGTCTCCTGGATATATATGTCAAACGATACGTGATCTGTGGCATATGCGGCAGACCTGACACGAAGATGGTTAAGAAGGCAAGGTTCCAATTCTTAGACTGCGAGGCATGCGGGGCAAGATCCTCAATCCTCCCGGGATAGCCAAGTGAAAAGATCGATGGATCAGGTCTATCTTAGGATCTTCAAAGAGAAGGGATATGTCGTGGTCGCCGCCTGTGACAGTAACGTCCTCGGAAGAACCTTTCGAGAAGGAAAGTTGAAACTGGAGGTTGCAGACCGATTTTACGGAAGAGATCTGTGCGGTATCGAAGAAACAATGCAAGCTCTACAAGCTGCTGACATAGGAAACCTAGTTGGAGGAAAGGTCATTGACGCCGCTGTTCAGAGGGGACTCGTAGATCCTGACGCAATAGTAACGATTGGCGGAGTACCTCACGTTCAAATTATCAAGATTAGTGGACTCCGCTAGGGGACAAAACTCTCTAACATACACTTAATAGCTGGCCGTTTTTCATTAGGAACAAGAACCAGAAGAGGCGCTTCAATAGTGGGAAAGAAGAAAGTGCTCAGTGAAGGAGAGTTGAGAGAAATGGTTCTCCCAGCGCCAGACCAAGTGCTCGGCATAGTCAGTCAAATGCTTGGCTATGACAGACTGAGGGTCAAATGTGCGGATGGTTACGAGAGAGTTTGCCGTATCAGAGGGAAGATGAAGAGAAGAGTATGGATCAAGGCAGGCGATGTAGTGCTTGTTGGCCCATGGGAATTCCAACGTGACGCAAGGGGAGACATTCTCTGGAGGTACACCGAGAGTCAAGCGAACTGGCTCAGAAGTAACAAGTATCTGAACATAAATTGAGGAAGAGTATATCGTGGCGGAAAGGGCCCTTGAGAAGAAGCTGCGACTCAGGGAGAGAAGGTATGAAGTCGAGCAGCTGATGAAGGAGAAGCGAAGCGAAGAGTTTGAAGCTCTTGAAGAAGTTTTTGACAAGCCGACATTGATGCTGATCTACCGCATGTTGAATCAAGGTCACCTGTCCGAGATTCATGGGTGCGTCAAAGCGGGAAAAGAGTCAAGGATCTACTGGGGGAAGGACTTCAAGGGGAGAAGCGTCGCTGTCAAGATATTCCTAACATCAGCGGGAGAATTTCGCAAGGGCAGAATGATCTACTTGGAGGGAGACCCGAGATTTCAGAGATTCAGAAGAGATACGCGCTCACTGGTATACCTATGGGCCCAGAAAGAGTTTAAGAACCTCCAAGCTGCCTTCTCGGCAGGGGTCACCGTTCCGAGACCGATTCTTGTGAGAGGAAATGTCCTGATGATGCAGTTCATTGGAGAAAGAGGGACACCGGCACCGCTCTTGAAGGATCTGCAGCCGGAGAGACCGGCAATGTTGTACAAGGCACTGCTCAAGAATGTCAAGCTGCTCTATGCGAAGGCTGGTCTTGTTCATGGAGACCTGAGCGAGTACAACGTAATGGTGTGGAAGAAGAAACCCATAATATTCGATATGTCTCAAGCAGTCTCATTGGAGCATCCTCTGTCCGACATGTTTTTGAAACGTGACTTGGAGAACTTGAACAACTATTTTCTGAGCTATGGCGTCAACGTTAGGTCGACTGATCAACTTCATGCTTGGGTGACTGGAAAGAATGCAGACTAAGGTCACATGTACAATACCAAGAGACAGAGTAGGCGTACTGATTGGGTCTGAGGGGGAGGTAAAGAAGAGAATCGAGCGCACGCTTGGCGTCCAGCTGACAATTTCAGGCGAGACAGGAGTTGTGGAGATAACCCCTGGAAGTGAGAGCACTGACCCGGTTTCGTTACTCAGAGCGAGGGACATTGCAACCGCCATTGGTAGAGGATTTTCACCTGAGAGAGCCTGCCTACTATTCGACGAAGACCTAGTTCTGGAACTAATAGACCTAAGGGAACTGTATGGAAAGAATGAGAGCGACATCAGAAGAGTCAAGGGCCGAATCATAGGTCAAGAAGGAAAGACGCGAAGGATAATAGAAGAAATGACGAAAGCGAGTCTTTCAGTGTATGGCGATACAGTCGGAATTGTGGGTGGTTACGAAGAGGCCGCCACCGCCAGAGAAGCCATAGACATGATACTGAAAGGAAAGCAACACGCAACCGTTTACAGGTTTCTCAGAGATAGACGCCGAGAAGCGAAGAGGAAACAAACTCTGGAATTATGGGAAAAGCCTCCTCAGCTGCAGTGAGTCCAACTATTAAGAAGAGACTTCTTCCTGATCTCACATTTGGCTACGTCTTCAACTTAAGAACAGGCCATGCTAGATTGATCTAA
>CAZFRJ010000086.1:0-3369 GCA_964521355.1 uncultured Candidatus Bathyarchaeia archaeon
AGGAATAGTATTCGGTCTCACATGTTCTCGAGTAGCGGGGGACATAGCAGCAGACAGCGTGGCCGTTGGAGATCGCTCCTCACGCGTCCTATCGAAGTATCAGGAATCGTGGAGAGAACTGCTAGGGAATGAGTTTGCGATTGGACGACTGACTAGAAGAATATTGAGTGGCCTAAGTGATGGTGCACTTGATCGGATCTTTCGGATCGGGAAGAAGTTTCATGTCGAGAGCTCGATCGGATATGTAAGCGAGATTGATTTTGAAGAGAGGATACTTCGACATTCTCTCAGGAAGCCCAATGTCGCGCTTGCACTTGCATGTTCATTACTTTCATGTCTCCTGCCGTGACACATGATATGTTTCAAGTCTTTTAGGCAGCTGGATTCTTGCGACCTTCTCCATGAACCTTGCGAAGAGAGCCGGATGCTCTGTATGAATGGGGAGAACGGTCTTGGGGCGAATCTGCGAGATCATTCGCTTAAGTTCATTCGGCATTATGTGTCCCGAACTGTGTATATGATACATCGGCAATCCGAAATGATCTAACCAGTTCTTGAACTTGTCAAATTCTATCTCTCGTTCCTCATTGAAAGGCTCGGAACCAGATAGAATGAAGTTGCTGCCTGGCTCAGGCTTTATCTCGACGAGTTCTCTCATATCTGAGAACGAGCATACGAGAAGCAAGCGATCCTGATGCTTCCGTATTTCCGTTGCCTCTCTTATGTTTTCAAGGCCAAGCAGCTTCTCTTCCCAGCTATAATACCTCTTCTTCCTTTTCTGGTAGATCACGATATGCCTATCGGATGCTGCGTCAGGTATCTTCAGTTTCTTGTCTGATCGCAATCTGCAGAGTAGGTGCGCTTGCTTTAGCGGAATTGCGAGGGCTCTATTGTTTTGCTTCGCAACATCGTGAATGGTTTTCAACCGGTCTACGTCAGTGAAAGCGAAATCTGTCAAGACGAGTTTCTCGGTTCCTGCCACCACTTTGTTGGCCTTGATCCTGACCTCATTTTCACTCGATACGTCTGCGTCCGTCATGTTCGTTCCTTCAGATATCATTAGGGTCGGGTGTGCCTTTGCAGACGCCTCGACGAAATCCTTTGTCAAGTCAGGCCTCGAGCCGTGTGTTCTCAAATCTCCTGTGTAGACAATGGCTCCCTGAGAGGTGTGAATGACGTATCCATAGGCCCCCGGCGTGCTGTGATCCACATGATACGGCTCAACCTCAATGTCCTTGAGCCGGATTTTGACTCCGGTCCGGAATGTTCGTAAGTTCACGCCTGATATGTCCGTTTCGAAGCTGCGGGGTCTTGTTTCGGCGATTCCCTCCAATATGATCCTTGTCGTTTCTCCGCAGTATACTGGGATTTTTCTGTTGATGAAAGCGACATACGTTGCGTGGTCGGCGTGGGAGTGAGAAAGCATGACTGCGTCGATTGTTGTTTCCCTTTCATCGAATCTGTAAGCGCCCTCCAAAGGGGGCAGTATACCAAACTCTAGAAGTCCCTTCTCATCCCTTGGAGAGAGCCAAGGATCCGAATAGAATCTTCTTCTATCGGCGAAACTCATCCCGAAGTCGAGAAAGATTCTTGTGTCTCGATCTTCAAGAAGGATCTTGTTGCCTCCTATCTCTTCGACTCCGCCGTAGAAGGTTAACTTTGTCATCGAGGCCTTTTCTTCTCCCCTTCGCTATGGGGACCGTGTCAATAAAAGCGTTTGAGGTGTCGAGGTAGCTGGTTACTGTCTTTCAAATTCCACTCTCAGAGTTAGTCCCTGAATCTCTTTTGCCAGTTGCTTGGCGACTTCTAGATCCACTGGCATGTGTCGCGGTGTTCTTCCCTGAAGAATAGCTTTTGTTTCTGTGCTGCCATCTGGAAGCCAAACAGTGTTGATTGTTAGGATCGAAAGCGGTGAGAACAATTCTTCCAGAAACTGTCTATCATCGCCGCCGTAGCCTAGGACCTTTATCCTCTTTCCACCTGCCTGTTCGCTGATGGCGCGGATGATCTTTCCTTCTGCGCCAACGATCTTCCCAATGTCGCGTCTGTCAACCATTATTGCTAGGGTCTCGCCTACTTCGGCGGCCTTGTGGAAATTGACTTCTTGGAGGATAGGATAGCTCTTCTCAAGCTCCGTTAGGAGTTGAATAACCTTGAGGTCGAGTTGACTGATGCGCCCCCTCATCAGTTTCTCTTGGCATCTTTGGCAGAGTATGCCACTCTTGACACAGAAACTGCACAGTTCTGTCTTTACCATAGCTGAACCTCCCCAGAAAAATAGGGAAGGGAATCGTGGAGCCTGTGATAGACTTGCGGTCTACTTCTTCAGTACCAACTCCATAGTGCTCACGTTGGATGGAGCTCCGCCCTCCCGTGCAGGCAGCTGTTGAGTGCCGATCGTTATGGGACCAACCTTGACTTCAGGCATGAAGCGTCTTCGAATAATCTCTACGACATCCACCGCCCGACTTATCGCACGTCCTCTCGCCTTCACAGTCACTTCTCCTGATCCTCCCTGCAGCAAGGTTATGCACGCCAAAACGTAGTTCATGACTGGCTTCTGTCCAATGAGCACTGCCGTTGCCTCTGACATTGCATTTTCCTCCTTTGCGATGCTTTGATATCGCTGATTCCGGCAGACGTAACCTCTAGCCACTAATAAATGCGTTACGGTGATCTTTCCTGATGCGAGACTTAAATCAGCAGAGCCGCGCCCTAATCGATGGTTCAAACTTATACTTGAGATGAGTATGATCATGAAGCTCTTTGAGTATGAGGCAAAATCAATCGCTCAGAGTTTCTCTCTGCCGATTCCAAAGGGGCTTGTCGTTTCCACTCCTGAGGAGGCGAGAAAGGCGTTCGAGGAATTAAGGAGGCCTTCGATTGTGAAGTCTCAAGTTCTTGTTGCTGGCAGGAAGAAGGCAGGTGGGATAAAGTTCGTGTCAACCTCCAAGGAGGCTTATGATATCGCGAAGGAACTGTTTGGAATGAAGATTTACGGTGAACCTGTGAGGAAGCTACTAGTGGAAGAAGCCATCTCGGCAAGAAGAGAGCTCTACGCTGGCGTCACTGTCAACAGATCCATGGGTTGTTACACCGTATTGGCATCCTTGGAAGGTGGGATTGACATAGAGGAAGTGGCTTCGAGATCTCCTGAGAAGATCGTCAGATTCGACGTAGATCCAATTCACGGACTGAGAGAATATGAGGCGCGAATCATTGGGCGAAAGCTCGGCTTCTCAGGAAAGCAATTGGTGGATCTGACAGGGATAGTCTCAAAGATCTACAAGATCTGTGCGACATATGACTGCGAACTTCTTGAGTCAAACCCTCTTCTTGAAACGGAACAGGGAAGCTTCGTCGCGGCAG
>CAZFRJ010000087.1:0-3331 GCA_964521355.1 uncultured Candidatus Bathyarchaeia archaeon
TGATCTTGCATTCCAGAAACGCTGCCTTGGCAAGGCAGGCTGGAATCAATCCACTGTACCAGAACATTGCTACGGAAATCTTCTCGGAAAAATCTTCGTATGAGCTAGTGATCAGTCTGTTCCTGAAGGATGAGGGGGAAGCTAAGGCTCTAGGAAAGCTCGAGGCGACTTTTGGAACTGTTTCATTTCGAATCCCAGGCCTCTTGTATGGAATTCTGGGAACAAACAACTTCGGGGCAGATATCTGGTCGCAGCTTGTCTGGGGCGCGCGAATATCTCTGATCATAGGAGTCTCTGCTGCGATACTGGTGGTGGTGGTGGGATTGCTTGTTGGCCTGGCAGCAGGATATTTGGGCGGTGCGTATGATCAGGCTCTGATGTTCCTTACAGACACCCTTAACCAGCTTCCACATCTTCCGATCATTTTGACGATAATGTTGGTGCTAGGAAGAAACATCTACATAATAGTCGCGTTGATCTCGATCCTTTCATGGATGGGTGTCGCCAGACAGATGCGGGCTTGGGTTCTATCCTTGAGGGAGAGGCCTTTCGTTGAGGCGGCTGTAGCTGCCGGAGGAAGTAGGACCTACATTGCGTTCTACGTGATCGCCCCTCAGTTGATCCCAGTTGTAGCTTACTACTTGGCCATGAGGGTTCCAGCAGCAGTGTTTCTCGAAGCGGGTCTAAGCCTCATAGGCTTTGGAGACCCGTATTTCCCATCATGGGGAAAGATACTGAACGAGGCCTACAACTTCGGAGGATTCTCTAAACTGGCGTGGTGGTGGATAGCGCCACCGATAACAGCCATCCTACTGCTTGCCTTGGGTTTCGTGCTTGTTGGATACACCCTTGAAGAAGTCTTCCACCCGCGTCTACGAAGAAGATAGCAAACGATTCGGCTCTTCAAGAACTGTCAAACAGAGAACCACTCACGGCACGCCCTCTTCAAAGACAAAGACCCAAACATGCGGGTCCGGCATAGTCAGTAAACGGGCTCTATCGCAATCGGTGAAATCAGACATAGATTGTAGAACGTGTCCAAGATCATCCAAGTAGCAGCAAGCATAACGTATGAGCCGCCTGACTCAATCTTGGCTTTCATGATTCTCAAACCATGACGAACAATCACCGCAGCCAGAATGCCTGTCACAGCCTGAGATAGACCCCCCGGATAGAATTGTACTATCTTCTCGTATCCTGAAGCTAACGCCACGTATTTTAGCATAACACATAAGGCAAGCAATGCGGACGGTGAGTGAAGAAGCGCGCAAAATCTCTTCGTCCGACCTCGCAGGCCCCAGAGGATTGTCGAAAAGAGAAGCAGGATAGAAAGGAAAAGCACGTTGCTTGCTGTAAAGATTGGTACAAGCGCCAAGGATAGGCCAAGATTCTGAAGGATCCTGTCTGATTGATCCGATATTCCCGTAAGAAGTGAAAAAGCATTGTCTGAAACGCTGTTTACATGAATCAACCGGTATTGCTCTCTATCATCTTCTAGATAGATAATGTGTACAATATTCGACGAATCTACGGATATTGCGGGAGATGACGAGCCATAAGGATTCCTCACGACAGGCCTATCTTGAACCAACATTCGACCCGATGAATCAACTCTAGAGAAGAAGATGCGCCAACGGAGATTCAGGTATAGTGGAGCAAATCGCCATCCTCCGTAGACTGTTTCAAACGCCCAATTGTTGCGAAGTTCTTCAACCACTGTATCTGACCTAACATCCCCATAGACGACGCAGATATCGTCGTCATTGTCAAGCATTGCCGACGGCAATCCTGTCTCAGAGAAGACGCGGCTGCTTGCAAGTCTTAGTCGATCGAAAACGACCCTGCCTTGGGTGTCAATCTTCTTTGCATAGATCTCAAAAAGCCGGCCTCGCGAACGATCTACAAAAACGAAAGCGGTGTTCCCTTGTTTGTCAACTAGGGCAGCTGGTGCATGGTCAACGTTCACTACTTTCGGGATGCGACCTATCACCGTTTCGTTGCTAAGGGTCCTCCATTCGCTGTCTAATTTCTTGTAGAATACTTCATGGAAGTCTCTGATCTCTGTATTTCGGTTGTCAATCCATGTAAGGTGAAGCACGCTACTTCTATCAACGGTGAGGCAGGGTTTAACTGAGTAGTATCCATCAGACGGCAGGAGCATCATTTCTGGAAGAACGATGACTCCGTCCTTGTCGATCTTCGAACAGAATAGCTCGTAATCTACCGGAGTGATCGCTACTTCTTCTTTCTTGCAGTGCCACACCACATGAACGTTTCCTTCGAGATCTACTGCTATGTAGGGTTCACCGCAATCAGTGGAATTGGAACTCAGCCTCTTCCCGAGAACACACGTAGGAGGGGACCCGGCAATTTCTGCATAGTAAATCTCTGTGCGATTCTCTCGGCCGTCCAACCAAGCAATGTGTGCGTTCCCTTCTTGATCAACGGCCAGACTCGGAACTACTAAGGAGACAGAGTATTCGCATATAAGCACCGGGTTTGCGACACTACCAGTTGCCGCGTCTATCCTTGTGTAGTAGAATCTGACCTGTTTCTGCTGATAGTCAGCATATGTGATGTGAACTGCTCCCGTACAGTCGACCGCAATGTTTGGGGACCAGAAGAACTCGTTGATCTTGACCAATCTTTTTCCCAAAGACCATTCACGGGGCGTCACAACAGATCTGACGTAGGTTGCCGTGATTGCGGTGAGTGCAAGCCCACAGGCAATGATCTCCACTATGAGCATAAGGAGCAACAGAGTAGTGGTCGATGCCCTCCCTTTATGCAATGTCGTTTCTTGACTCTCCATCGTAGAGACTTTCAGGCGAGTCCCTCTACCCATGCAATCGCACGTACTTTTTGCACTCGCTACCGACACTTGTACCTGTTCTCCTACTTAGAGTATACATGTCGAATTCATCATGCGCTGAGTTCTTACTTCTTTCGAGGTAACGCGTAATGGCTCAATATCTCCTGAACCCAGCTGAAAGATAGATCACGATCAGCACCAACAAGAAATGGCCAGAGAGTAAGCTTGCGATCTAGGAATTCGTGCTGAGAGCAACCCAAGGTTTTGGGTCTTCTTTGCTAGGCTTTTAAGCCGGTGACGGGACTCGTCCAAAGCTTTAAAGCCCAACACCGTTATCACAAATTTGAGGTTATCAAACCTTGAAGAGGAAAATTCTCTGCGCAGTGCTTTTGCTGATCATAGCAGCGCCGCTCTTCTACAGCAGGTCTGTCACGCAGACTATGGCACAAGCAAAACCGACGCCGCCTTGGGATTGGAAATGGGAACCATACGGCCCTCGTTCAGACACGATCATCTACA
>CAZFRJ010000088.1:0-3323 GCA_964521355.1 uncultured Candidatus Bathyarchaeia archaeon
GGAAATCTCTCCTTAAGCGCCTTGACAACTGAGTCGATCTTCGCCAGAGGCTCGACTCTGATCAGGGCTCCGAGCATCGCAGTGTTGAATATCGGCCTACCAAGCACGTCCAGAGCGATTCTCGTCGCATCAATCGTGTAGCAGACAACGTCTGTTCTACGAAGGCTACCGCGTATGTCAGCTGCCTTCTTCTGAGTATTCAGCACAACCTTGCCTTCCTTGACCAGTCCCTCAGTCACATCCACGTTCTTCAGCAAAGTGGGATCAAGAACCACCACAGAGCTAGGAGTGTAGACCTGACTATGGATGTCAATAGGCTCATCGCTGATTCTTGTGAAACCTAGAATAGGCGCCCCAGTTCTCTCTGGGCCAAACTCAGGAAACGCTTGGACATGCTTCCCCTCCATGAGGGCCGCGTAAGCCAAGAGTCTGCTCACTGTAACCACTCCTTGGCCTCCTCTTCCATGCCATCTGACTTCTCGCAACAAGCGTCTCAATCCCTACGGGGCGCTAGAGACTTAGCATCTAATATGAAAGCTTATTCCTAGTCACCTCGCGTAATGTCAATTCCTGTCTCGCGAGATTTTTCGAACGACTACCTAACGAGCTACTGACAGAGCAGGCGATCTCAAACCAAGACTTTAAGAGCCGTCTCTCAGGAATCCGTGATGCCTATGTGAACGCGAATGAAACTGGAAGACCTCACACGGGGCGTAGGAGCTACTCAGCTGCTCTACTTGGACGATTCTTATCTCAAGGAAACTACGTGCAAGATTTTGAAGATGGAGCCGGACGATCGGAAGAGCGCGTATCTGATCCTAGACAAGTCTATCTTTCATCCTAAATCTGGAGGACAACCTTCGGACAAGGGCAGAATCCTCTCGGATGCCGCAGTTTTCGAGGTGAGAAAAGTCATGCTTGCCGGAGGTGTAGATGTGCACTGGGGGAAGTACATCCAAGGCACTCCGCAGATCGGGCCAGCCAAGATAGAAATAGAGTGGGATCCTAGATACCGCTGCATGAGGAAGCATACTGCTGCCCACCTCTTTGATCATTGCCTAGCGACCGTCCTCGGAGCACGCGTTGAGACAACTGACTCTTGGGTCGGAGAGGAGAGCTACATAGGCTACCGTGGCGAACTACCGCCTATAGAAAAACTCCGAGAAGCTGAAGTGATGGAGAATCAGTTGATAGCAGAGGGGGGCAGAGTGACATCCCAGGTGATGACGAGAGAAGAAGCGCTACTTTCATCTTCCGATGCCCCCAACCTAACCCGCCTGCCCAACGGTACGCACCTAAGAGTTGTGACAATTGAGGGATGCCACGGAATACCATGCGGTGGCACCCATCTGAGAGACATACGAGAGATCGTAAAGCTCAATCTGAAGACACCTGAGGCACTGGCCGGAGGATTTAGAGTCCACTTCGACATCGCGCCCTAAGCTCTGCCGTCACCTCGGCCAGCTGCCCGCAGCCGTCCGACCGATTCGCTCGATTTCTTCCTTCTCAGTCTGAGAGATTTCTAACAGGCTTCTGACGAAGTTGACGGTGCACCTCCGACGGGATTGCGTATCCAATTACAATATCCTTTATCATTGCAAAAGCGTATCCGAGTGCGTACGTGAGACGTGTCGAACTTGGTAAAGGAAATACTTACAAAAATCTCGGTCGCAGTGAAAGCGGGAAAGAGAAAGGGAACCCTCTACCGATCTCCAAGGATCTACTTGCCAACCAAGCTTACGGACGACTCAACCTTTCCATTTTCTGGAGGGGAGCCCGTCAGGGTGGAAATAGTAAAGGATCAACTCGTTGTCAGCCGGGCGAGGTTGCGGAAGGGTTGTCGACGAATCAGACGCGGGGAATGACCTGACGGGGTCCTTGGGCCAGGTGCCTTCTTGTGTACGGTCTCTTGGGGTAAGTGGAAAGAAACCTAGGAAGCACAGATGCCCGCCCGGTGATGAGGAACCTCAAAGCTCTTATACATAATTGGCGCGCGTACGTATTAGGTGGAAAATATGAAAAGGGCGGCATTTTTCCTTTTGGCGGCATTGCTCATGTTCTCAACAATTGGCATGGTTCCTGTAGATGCTCAGAAGAAGGTTGTGGCTCTTGATGGAACTTTCAGGGTTCTTCCCGATGGGACAAAAGCCTACCGGGTGAAGGATATTTACACAAAGGGCTTCGAGATGCTTGTAGCTGATTTCAAAGGCAACCTAACATCTTGGGGATACGACGTTAAGGAGATAAATGGGCTCACAAGCGACAACTTGAAAGGAGTGGACGCACTTGTGCTGGCCAAGATCTATGATCCATCATTCAACTATACACAATCTGAGATCTCGGCTGTAGCAGCATGGTTCAAGTCTGGCGGCAAATTCCTGTACGTTGGTTCCGATAGCGATTTTGTAGAGCCTTACTACAAAGCAGATGTAGGGAATTTCAAGGAGGATCAGCCTAACAAAGTTCTCGAAGCGGTCGGAAGTTCTCTCAGAGTGGAGTTCGCCTCAGTCGAGGACGCTGTCGGATTCGGCGCAGCGGGCTCACCGTACAGAGTCTTCGCTAACGTGACAGCAGGAGGTGTCAATGGGGTCGGTTGGGCAGGCACAATCACGAAAGATGTCTCACGAGTTCTCTTCCATGGACCCACGGTTGTCATTGGCTTCAAGGAAGGAAAATACGTGCCTCTCGACCAAGTGTTGGATGAGAACACCATGTGGCTCTTCCGCACAACAGACAAAGGAGCAATCGTTCACAACACGCCGACACCGACAAAAGTCGTAACTCCGGGACAAAGAGGAAGGTTCTATCTTGCGGCAGCTCAGAAAGTGAAGGTAGACGGTGCATATAGCAAAGTTGTGGCTGCAGGTGAATCAATCCTCGGCGACCGAAATAGCTCCACAGCCGTGGAGAGAGGCGTGACGCTTCAAGGATTCAAGTACATTCAAAACGTTCTCGCATGGGGTCTCACCGTCGAACAGGTCCCCATAGACTACACAATGTACATCATCGTCGCGGTGATAGTGGTAGTAGCGGTTGTCGCTGTCGTCGCAATGCTTCGCATGAGGAAGAAGAAGTAGGAACAATTCCCTTCCCTTCTTTTTTGGGAACAGAACAGAGATAGGAGTAGGTGAGGCACATGAAATCTGCATCAGGGATCACGAAAATTACAGCTGCCTTAATGATAGTAGTTGTCATCGTAGTTGCGGCCGCATCCGTATACTTTCTTCAGACTCCGTCAGTAGGGCCTCCACCGCCACCGACGAGAAAGGTTCTGAGAGTCATCACCCGTCATGACACAGCCATAACCGGCTTTGCGTACGACA
>CAZFRJ010000089.1:0-3282 GCA_964521355.1 uncultured Candidatus Bathyarchaeia archaeon
CTTCAACCTCGAAGAGAGAGGGTTGAAGGTTGGCCCGCTCTATTTCGTCTACAAGACTACGTCGCTTAATCGGACTTTGGAGCGCTTTGCGAAGATGTTCCGAAGGGGCTGGCGTGTCTTGTTTAGCATGGGAGCCGCCGTCGGTGTTGGAATGCTCATTCTCATAGTCTACCAGCTTCTGAGAAACGCCTTCAATCTTGCTTATAGAACGCGAGAGGCTGGGCCGGTCCAAGTTCTTCTTCCCATACCAGGGGTCACGATGAGCTGGGAGAACTTCCCGTATGCGGTCGTTGCCATCTTCGTTCTACTGGTAACCCATGAGGCTGCTCACGCCATAGCGAGCATCGTCGAAGGTGTTCCCCTAAAGTCCTCCGGAGTCTTCTTGGCAGCGGTCGTGCCGGGCGGACTGGTGGAGTTAGACGACGAGAAGCTGGATAAGAGCTCGTGCTCAACGCAGCTCAGGGTCTTTGCCGCAGGCTCTTCAGCGAATTTGGCAGTCTCATTGATCTTTCTTGTTCTCATGGCGAACTTTGCGTTGACGATAGCTCCCTTCTACAGCATCGTTCCATCCGGGGTTCTTGTGGGGGGGGCAACCGCCGGTTATCCGGCTGAGATCGCGGGAATCAGGGCCGGCGACATCATCGAGGGAATCGACGAGACGAAAATAGCTACAATCGAGGAGTTGCGGACGTTCATGGCGCCTGTTCAGCCCAATACCCGTCTCGTACTGCTGACTTCAAGAGGAAGATTCGAGCTTGTGACGGCGCCAGACCCGGGCAACAAGACCCGCGCGATACTTGGGGTAAGTCAGCTCTCAAACCACGTAAGATACCTGCCGAAGTTCAGCTTTCTTTCTCCTGATCTGCCTAGGCAATTGTTCAACCTTGAGTTTTGGATCCACTTTGTCACGACTAGCGTCGCCATGATCAACATGCTCCCTCTGTTTCCCTTCGACGGGGACCGGTACTTGCTGGCGCTTCTGGGGTCCTTGGGCGTCAAGAACGTGAAAGCTGTAAGATCAACTATGAGCGCTTTCTCCTTCATGATCCTAGCGATGAACCTGTTCCTTTCGTACTTGACATTTGGATTTCTGAAAATGTGAAGGTATCGCAGTTGAGATGCCGCTTCTGCGGGAAGGAAGCTTTCTACAGGCGACCGTATGAAGGAATTGCGCTGTGTAGGACGTGCTTTCTTGAGGATATTGAGAAGAGGATTCGGAGAACGATCTCCAGATTCGACATGCTGAAGTTTGATGATCGCATAGCTGTAGCTGTCTCAGGGGGGAAGGATAGCCTGACACTCCTCAGGGTTCTACGAAAGATCGAGAAGAGATTTCCAAAGGCTACTCTCACGGCGGTGACCGTTGACGAGGGCATTAGGGGGTACAGGGCTGAGGCCGTCAAACTGGCTCAGGAGTCCTGCAAGGAGCTTGGAGTCGATCATGTGGTTGTTTCCTTTCGAGAGCTTTTCGGGAAGACTCTTGATCAAATAGTCAGATCGAAGAAGGAGCTTTCCCCATGTTCGTATTGTGGAGTTCTGAGACGAAGGGCGATTCACATGGCAGCCAAAGAGGCGAAAGCGACGAAGATTGCTACGGCCCACAACTTGGATGATGAAGTTCAGACCGTTCTCCTGAATATTTTTCATGGAGATGCGAAGAGGATAGCGAGGGTCAAACCTGTCCTCGTTGATCCTACGGGCCGCTTCCTACAGAGAGTCAAGCCTTTGTGCGAGATACCGGAGAAGGAGGTTGCTCTGTACGCTCACCTTTCTGGAGTAAGGTTCCAGACTTGTCCTTGCCCCTACTTGGAAACAGCGCTTAGGAACGACATTAGGGAGATGTTGAACCGGATTGAGGAGCGCCATCCCGGAACCACGTTCACCATTTTCAGATCGATTGAGCGGCTTCGAGATTCTCTGAAGGCGTCTGTGGCCCGTGCTGAGTTGAGGAACTGTCTCCAATGCGGTGAGCCCACTACTGGATCCGTTTGCGAAGCATGCAAGATGTTGGATAGGACTGTTGAATGCCTTAGAACGTGACGACTCCGGGATGGAAGAGGCTCAGCCGTTGTCATTGCCGGCGTTTTGAAGGATGTGCGATCTGAGCCTCTTCAAGCGATCGGACGGATCGCCGAGACCGTTGGATATGAAAGAGGGTTTAATATTGGGCCGTTGGCTCAATTGATTCTTGGCGGTGGTGAGGGATCGGGGAGATAGCCGTTCCCTGTTGCCTGAAATCGGCTACATGCAGGGATCCGCTAACCTGTGGGAGTGGTGCCACCGAACGGATGTTGGCCTTGGCTGCTGACAATGACATCTTGCCCTACCAGGCCAGTGGAGCAGAGGCCTCTTTCGAAGGAAAGAGGTTGCCTGTTTGCTGCTGAACCCGATCAGGCTCGGAAGAGAGCAGTCGTAAAGTAGACACCTCGGCGCTGGTAGGATCACGAGGTGTAGGAGGCAGCTGAGATACCTACACCGAGAGGAGTGCCTATCTCGCAGGGATGTCGCCACCGCTATCTTCTGTCCATAAAGGCTTATTTGAAGGTCGAAGCCAACATAGCAAGCCAAAATTCCGGAATGACAGGTGCTAACGATACTTGAGCAAAGAAGCAAAGAAGGCTCCGCCTGAAGTCAAGCTCTTTGGAAAATGGAGCGCGCAAGGCTTGGAGGTAGCGGATCGTGGATTACAGCGATATATCGCTCTCAGGCCGGTTCTGACTCCTCACACAGGTGGACGCCACGAGCACAAACGGTTCATGAAGTCTTCGATCAATATCGTGGAAAGGCTGATCAATGACATGATGAGGCATGGCAGAGAAGGGGGTAAGAAGGCGAAGGCGACTGGCATGGTTAGAAACGCGTTGGACGTTATTCATTTGAAGACTGGAAAGAACCCCATAGAGGTTCTCCTTAAGGCGATTGAGAACTCTGCTCCATGTGAGGAGACAACTAGGGTAAGCTATGGTGGAATCGTCTATCACCAAGCGGTCGATATGGCGCCTCAACGCAGACTTGATCTGGCCTTGAGGTTCATCAGCAACGGAGCGAGACAGGTGTCGTTCAGCAATCCCAAGACCATTGACGAGTGCCTAGCTGATGAGATAATTGCTGCGGCCGAAAGAGATGGCAAGAGCTTCTCGATCAGAAAGAGAGATGAAATAGAGCGAATTGCCTTATCGTCTCGATAAGATGAGATGAATTCTCTTTTTCGTTCTCTTGTGGTCTCATTATTGAGTCAAAGGTTAAATATGGCGGCCTTGCCTTAAACTAAGAATCGCTTGA
>CAZFRJ010000090.1:0-3252 GCA_964521355.1 uncultured Candidatus Bathyarchaeia archaeon
ATTCAAGGTAAACCATGTTCCGGTCGACGGCTACGGTATGGTTGACCCAAGAAACATAGAGAAGATTGTTTCTGACAAGACCATCCTTGTCTCAATCATGTATGCGAACGGAGAGATAGGAACAATAGAGCCAATAGCAGAGATCGGAAGAATTGCACATGCCCATGGAGCGGTCTTTCACGTAGACGCTGTTGCTGCAGCGGGCAGGATTCCCATAGATGTGGTTAAAGATGACATTGACATGCTCTCCTTGTCCTCAAACGACCTTTATGGGCCGAAAGGTGTAGGTGCGCTTTATGTGAGAGGAGGAATTCGAATAGCACCGATCATTGTCGGCGGAGGACAGGAGCGAGGATTGAGATCTGGAACAGAGAACGTACCAGCCATCGTTGGAATGGGAAAAGCGGCGGAGATAGCTGCCCAAACAATGGCTGACGAATCGGTACTGCTCACTCGGTTAAGAGATCGACTCCACACAGAAATCGCCAATGAGATCCCATATTCGTATTTGAATGGGCATCCGACAGCCCGTCTGCCGAACAACCTTAACATGAGGTTCAGCTACATAGAGGGAGAATCCCTTGTGCTTAGCCTCGACATGGAAGGGATAGCAGTCTCTTCTGGGTCTGCTTGTTCTTCGAAGACTCTTGAACCTTCACACGTACTCAGAGCGATAGGTCTCGCCCATGAAGAGGCTCATGGCTCGTTGCTCTTCAGTCTGGGCAGGTGGAATAGTGACGATGATGTAGATCGGGTGCTGAGCGTTCTACCTGGCATTGTTGGCAGACTTAGAAGAATGTCACCTCTTACCCCAAAGGAATTGCAGGTGTGATAAGTGTACAGCGAGAAAGTGATGGAACACTTCAGAAACCCAAGAAATGTTGGAGAGATCCCTGACGCTGACGGCGTTGGGACTGTCGGAAATCCGATCTGTGGCGACATGATGACCGTATACATAAAGGTCCACGAAAACAAGATTGCAGACATAAAGTTCAAGACGTTCGGCTGCGGCGCTGCGGTGGCAACCAGTAGCATGGTTACAGAATTGGCCAAAGGTAAGACACTAGAAGAGGCAAAGAAGATCACGAGGAGCGATGTGGCTGAGCATTTGGGAGGCTTGCCCCCAATCAAGATGCACTGCTCAAACTTGGCGGCTGACGCCCTCCACGGCGCGATTGAAGACTACTTGAAGAAGAAATCCAAGTAGTCTACTGTATTGTGATTGCTCCGCTCGGGCAGTTCCTTACACATGCAACGCAGCCCGAGCAAGATGCATCCATCACAGAGCAGTCGGAGCATGACTGGGAGGCCCTTCCCCCAAGGCATGCACTCTCATCTTCAATGCGCACAGATCCACCATGAAGCACAAGAGCGCCGACGGGGCATATGTCGACGCAAACCCCACAGGTATTGCAGCTTCTCTGATCTATCCTGATCCTAGGCAATGCTCCTTCTCTACTCCAATATGCCAGTGACTATCGCTTTGGATCTCATCAAGTTTTCGTGTGGACAGAAGGAAGGATGGTTGAGCGGCTTTCGAAGACGCTAGCAACCCTTAACTCGTCCCTAATCAAGGTAAGCTGAGAAGGTGATTCATTGACTGAACAGAAAGGCTGGACTTGGGAGAACGCTATTGATAGGGCTATCTTGATGGAGGAGCAGTCGCATTCACTGTATGTCTCAGCCCTCAAGATGGTTCTCTCTCAAGGCAGTAAGACCCTTCTTGAGAACCTGGCCAATGATGAGCTTCAGCATAAGGCAAAGCTGGAGGAAGTCAAGAAGACGAAATCTTGGAGAAGATTTGGTTCAGAAGCCAAAGAAGTGGTAGATCTTCAGATCCTAGATCGGGTAGAGGATGTTCGGCTTTCTGAAGATGCAACATATGAGGAAATTCTGGTTTTCGCAGGTAAGCGTGAGAAGGAGACGCATGAATACTACCTTGAGTTAAGTACTAGGCTGGCTAACACTGCTGCCGGCGACGTGTTCAGGAAATTGGCGGATGAGGAACTAGGCCACAAGAACAAGATAGAGAAGGAATACGAGTCAGTCGTAATGAAAGAGGGTTAGCTAGGATTCGGTCTCCTCGGTCTTCCTTTTCTCCTCCGTTTCTGGTACGGAGAACTCCCTCAGCTTCTCGGCCATGCCTCGAAGTTGCTTGTCGACTCTGTCGTTGATGGATCCGGGCTCGAACGTTCCATCCGGCAGCCTTCTGCCAGCTTTAAGACCTGTTAGCACTTCGATCCCCTCGTCGATCGTCTTTATGGGATATATGCGAAAACTGCCTTTGGCCGCAGCCTCAACTACCTCTTCCTTAAGCATGAGGTTCTGGACGTTGCTTTCAGGAATCAGTACGCCTTGATCTCCCGTAAGCCCTTTTGCCCTGCAGATCTCAAAGAACCCTTCAATCTTCTCGTTTACTCCTCCGATTGCCTGCACCTCGCCTCTCTGGTTGACTGAGCCCGTGACTGCCAAGCTTTGCTTTACGGGAACGCTTGCCAACCTTGATAGAATCGCATAAAGTTCCGTGCTTGACGCGCTGTCTCCCTCTACTCCTTCATAGCTCTGTTCAAAGACCAATCGAGCGGACAACGTCAGAGGCTTGTCTTGAGAGTATTTCTGCGCTAGGTATCCGCCTAGGATCATGACTCCTTTGCTGTGTATCGGGCCGCCCAGCTTCACCTCCCTTTCAATATCAACTAGTCCCTCGCGTCCAATCCCAACGCTTGCTGTGACTCGAGAAGGCCTGCCGAATTCATAGTCCCCGATTCTCATCACGGATAGTCCGTTCACTTGGCCAACAGCTTCTCCAGCGGTGTCGATGAGAAGAACGTTCCGTTCGATGTACTCTCTTATCTTCTCCTGGATGAGACTTGACCGATATACTTTCTCATCCATGGCCTTCTTCACATGCTCAGCCCTTATGAATTTGGACTTGTCTTGAGATGCGTAGAAGCTGGCTTCTCGAATCAGATCGGCCATGATGGCGAACCGGGTCGAAAGCTTTTCCTGATGATCGGCTAGCCTCGAACTGTATTCGATTACCTTCGCAACTCCTGACCGGTCTAGATGTTTGAGATTCTCGCGGCTGCAAATTGTACAGATGAAAGATACATAGCTCTTGATGTTCTCCTCCGTTCTCTTCATGTCAGTGTCAAAGTCGGCCTTGACCTTGAAGAGTTCACTGAAGTCCGGGTCGTATGCGTACAAGATCTGAAAGACGAGTGGATCTCCGATCAAGACTGCTTTCAAATC
>CAZFRJ010000091.1:0-3239 GCA_964521355.1 uncultured Candidatus Bathyarchaeia archaeon
TACCTTGAATCCCAGTCTGGCAAGATACTTGCAGATGTTCAAGATGGATATGTGTTCTATCGTTGAAGTCACGATGACATCGCCTTTCTCCCTGTTTCTCTGCGAGATCCCTATCAGTGCCAAGTTGTTGCTTTCAGTTGCACCCGACGTGAAGGTTATTTCCTCTTTCTTCCTAGCTCCGATTAGTGAAGCGACCCTTGTCCGTGCCTCTTCGATTGCAGCCTTTGCTTCTTGGCCGAGGCCGTGAGTTGAGGAGGGATTTCCAAACATCGTTCCAAAGTATGGAGTCATAGCTTCGACTACACGGGGATCCACAGGAGAGGCGGCTTGGTAGTCAAAATAGGCGCGTTTCATCTCATCTTCTCCTACTTGGTTTTTCGTATCAATACGGAGATGTGATCAGACTCCCTTTTCAGCTCAAGTATTTCATGCCCTGTCCTCTTCGCCCATGAACGAAGATCTTCCTCTGCAGCTGGATCGTCAGCAAGCACGGCGAGAACTTCTCCTACAGCCATCTTATCGATTTCCTCTCTTGTTCTGAACACGGGAACCGGACAGAAAAGTCCAATGCAATCTAGGACTCTGTCAGCTTTGCGTTCCGCCAAGCTTGTCATCTGTTCTCTTCCTGCAGTATTGCCGAAGCCAAAAACCTGTCGTCTAGGCAGTTGAAAGGGATTGCGACAGTGTCCTAGATCTTCATCTCTTCAAGCTTAGCAGGAAGGTACTCGTCAACAATGTATGTCAGACCGTAGCGACTGAATGCTTCCTGCTCTGCCTTCTTTCTTGTACGCAGAAACGTCTCAATCTCCCTCTTCCACAGCTTTCCCTCGTACCGCGGGTCCTTCTTGAGTTCGTAGAGCCTCTTGATATCTAGGTCAGTGAGTCCTCCGCTTGGAAGCTTGTACTTCACGATGTCGCTCGCCCAGACGCCGCCCCACTTCGCATCTGGCGTGTTAAGCTCTCTGATATGAGCCGCGTTGGCGGACCCAGAGATTATCACCATAGCTATGTGCATCCCCCAAGGATCGCCATCTGTCAGTATGAGTACTGGAAGCTTGAGTTCTTGGTTCAACCTCCTGATCAAGGCTCTGGTAGCTCTCGGAGCTTGACCTGCAGTCTGAACCAGAATCGCCTTGTATTTGTCGTGGACCTTCTCCTCCACAAATCTGGTAAACAATGCGCCCTTCTCTATTGCAATAACCTTGTTCGCCTTGCAGTCGACAAACTCGGCGTTTGTCATGGCCGGGCCGATCATCAGGCCGTCAGGATGGCTTGCAAGATTCATTCTCTTTCCTTGATAGCCGGGCACTGTGTACTCGATCGTGATGTCTCCGAAGATTGCCGATCTTTCTTCGGGGAAGACATTGAAGTCTTCCCTTCCCATACCAGCAAGCGTTTCCAAATCGGTGATTATGTCGTCGCTCTCTGCCTGGTCAATGAAATCCATCTCATATGCCTGGGCAGAATAGAAGACATCTCTCAGTGTACTTGTTCTGGCTTGTTTGGATAGCTCATCTACGAAAGAGGCTGTCCAGACAAGCTGAGTAAACGGCCTTATGTGCCTAATGTTCCTTGCACTCCTCCTGACCTGCCGGTTCCCTAGGACATATTGTCTTGTCTCAGGGTCGTAGAGAATGTTTTGTATTGACCTGCTGGGCATCCTTATCCATGGGAACTCCTTGTGGTCGATCTGCTGGCAGATCTGAGTTCCTACGCTCTCCAGACTAGTGAGAACTTTCTCTTTCTTCTGTCTCACTACGCTCTTAGGTATCCTCTGTGTTTTCGTCTTCCGGACCATACTTCATGACGCTCCTCAAAAGGGGCTGTATCTCGGGAACGCCCTTCCTTCCCGCGAGTTTAGCGGAAAATGAGGCGATCTTCGGTAGATACTTTTCAAATATGTCCAACCTCTTCTTTTCTCTTTCGAAGTGTTGCTTTTTGGATAGGAAAATGGACAATCTTCTTGCTGCTTCCCTCACAGCGTTCAGTATCTCTCTTTCGACATCAGGTCTATCGGCGATGAACTCTTTGCCGACTGTCTTGTATGGAATCTTTGTAGAACAGAGATGCACAAGGACTGCCAAGGGGGCATCCGGAGGAACTTTGTAATGCCTCCAGTCAATCAGCGAATTCACGACTTTCCAAGAGACATCACTGGCCTCGTCAAAAAGCAATGGGATCTTGTTTGCAAACCTATATAATGCCACGCTTCCAGCCTTCTGAACCTGCCCGCCGTAGGCTATGCCGACCTCGACGATGAATGGAAAACCTGAGTAGGCGGCTGGTTTTCTCTGGTGAAGGGTTACGAATTCTGGGGAGAATTCTTTTCTTATCCCCGCTTCGAGCAACTCTTCGCCCAGCGGGCTCAGGCAACCCGCATCTGGCGCCAAGAACCCTTTGAAGTTCTTCATAGCTGCTACTAACCTTACTATTTCGCTTGATTCAAGCCTTTTTGGATTCCTCTTGTAGCTCACCGCTGCATTGTCCAAGAATTTTCTGGCAATGGCATCCCCGACGCGTTGAAAGTGTTTCTTCATGAACTCCTTCATCGTTCGTGCCGTAGTAGCCTCTATGATTCTCTTCAAAGCTTCCACATCGACACCGTGGGGATGGGGAGTGGTTTCCTTTGGTGGCTTGGGCATCTTTGTTGTGGCTCTAATGAACCTGTAGAGGCGGCCCTTCGGGTCAACGAATGTCAAGTTGGCGTATGGTGCGACGATCGCGGTCTGTTTCATGTATTCAAGAATCTTGGACATAGCGCGAGTGTAGTCTGCCTCTGTTTGGAACTCTATGATGGTGCCTCGCCATTTGGTCGGGTTGGGATGCTTTCTCCGCTTGAGTATGATCGGTCTGTTGCGTTGGATGTCAATCGCGATTTCGTACTCGTGGATCTTCGCGCGTCCGGTGCTTGACATGATTCGAGCCGGAGCGTGGGTTGTGATCTGCCCATAGAGAATTGCCATCTTTCCGCCTAGACCGAAGGTCCCCCTTGTTTGTCTGAGCTTGTACTTCGATCCAAAGAGAACCTGTCCGAAAGCCATTGGGATCATGTCTGGCGGAACGCCACACCCATTGTCTTGAACCCTGACAGTATATGTCCCAGGGCCTTCTGTTGAATTCGAAAACTGCGAGATTCGGACGTAGATGTCGGGAGGTTGGTTGCAGGCTTCGCAGGCGTCCAAGGAGTTTTCGACAAGCTCCCGAACCGTTGAGTATATGGCTCTAGTGGGGTTTGTGAA
>CAZFRJ010000092.1:0-3185 GCA_964521355.1 uncultured Candidatus Bathyarchaeia archaeon
GGTACGTCGTAAACGGTTGGCACGGACGCATCCGCTTCGTTAGAAGTGCCCCAGACAAATATGGTTTTCATCCCCAAGCTCTTGGCGGGCAGTATGTCCACCTTCTCTCTGTCTCCGATTGAGACGTGCTGATGAGCCGGGCTTCCGGTCATCTCCAAGGCTTTTAGGTATGGTTCGACGTCGGGCTTCGATCGCAGAACGTCATCCGCCGTTACTATTCCTTGAAAGATCTGCGGACGGAGACCCAGAACTTCGAGAGTGTGAGTAGTCCCTCTCCCAGAGGTGTTAGTTACTATGATATGACTGAAGGTTCGGAGCGCTACTTCAAACATATTTCTGAGTTTAGGGTCTGGCCTCAGGTACTCAGTCTTGTCGACCGAATCAACTGCTTCTTGAATCAGTCTTCGATCCAGACCTAGTTCGACCGCTGTGGCAGTCGCTCCTCCAAGGCGGGCATATACAGCCAAGAACCTGCTCTTTGCCTCTTGGTAGGGAATTGACAAACCTGCTGCAACACGTGTGTAGATCTCATGTTGAATCGCGTTGAGGAGATCTGGCTTTGACTTGTACAGTGTCCCGTCAACATCCCACAGCAGATGCTTTACATTTCTTAGCATGTCGATTCCTTGGTATTGAAGAGTGGATCCTGTACAAGTTCGGACGAGCTGATAACCATAACGGAGAATAGTCGCGTCGCCGAAAGTTCTTGACAGGAATAGGTGTTGAGGTCCATGTATGTGCTTACTCGGGCGAAGATGTTGCTTCTTCTCGTTCTCATCTCTAGCTCTTGGGCGTTGGCACTATTTGCGTTCGTCTACTACAGATGGAACATAGCTGGGCCCCCAATCTCTTCGCAGCGTCCTAGCTTGTCTTCTCAGATCGTCGAGATACAGCCCGGCGTCCTCAAGCTGCCAAGCCCGGTCACAGTTGGAGCCATGTCGGTTGAAGAAGCGATCTTCAGAAGGCGATCCAAGAGAGAGTACCTCGACAGACCGTTGGATGGCTTTCAGCTTTCTCAACTGTTGTGGGCTTCGCAGGGAATAACTGAGCCGAGATGGGGTTTAAGGGCCGCTCCTTCTGCGGGGGGCACATATCCTCTGGAGATCTATGCCGTTGTTGGCGAGAACTCCGTTAAGGATTTGAGAGCCGGCATCTACAGATACAATCCGAAAGATCACACGATCATCCTCGTTGCTTCCGGGGATTTCAGGGCTGAACTCTCAACTGCCGCGCTCAGTCAGCAGTGGGTCGCTAAGGCACCTGTGAACATCGTCGTCGCCGCCGTCTATGAGCGAACAACACGCATCTATGGCTCAAGAGGAGTCAGATACGTGGACATGGAGGCTGGTCACGTAGGTCAGAACGTGTATTTGACAGCGACGGCAATGGGGCTGGGCGCCGTAGTCATAGGAGCGTTTCACGACGAACAAGTTCACCAAGTTCTCAGGTTACCGAAGGATCAAGTTCCCCTATACGTGATACCAGTCGGCTACCCCAAGGAGTAGGAACAGGCTGCACGTACTTCTAAGGCTCTTTGAAACCATGAGAAGAGGGCATATAGGTCTAAGACAAGTATGACAGATCCGCGCGTGAATCCGATAGCACAGACGGAACACATTGGAAGGATGAGTCACATGCGCTTGTTATGTCCAGTCTGTCAAAGCGAAGTCGCGGTTGACAGCTTCGTCTACCGCTGTGACAAGTGCGATGAGGCGCTTGAGCTTCGTCATGATCTCGAAAACCTGCAAGGAAGGATTTCTCTGCGAGCCTTCGAGAGGCGGCCTTGGAATCTGTGGCGCTACTCAGAGCTTCTCCCAATCACCGGACCGGTAAGAATCTCCTTGCAAGAGGGAGGCACGCCTTTGCATCAAGGCAAGAAACTTGGAGAGAAGCTCGGCCTTGATCATCTGTATCTCAAGGATGAGACTAGGAATCCGACAGGTTCGTTCAAAGACAGAGGAAGCAGCGTCGGCATCTCCAAGGCAGTTGAGTTGAAGGCCAGAGCGGTAGGATGCGTCTCGACCGGGAATATGGCAGCCTCCATGGCAGCGTACGCTGCAAGGGCCGGACTGAGGAACTTCGTGTTGATTCCAACTGGGACTCCTGTGGAAAAGATGGTTCAGACGATGATCTGCGGATCCATGCTCATAGCGGTAAAGGGTGAATACCCGGAGACATATAGGATGGGCCTAGAAGCAAGCGTGAGACATCGCATCTACATGGTTCACTCGGACGCGCCGTTTAGGGTTGAAGGTCAGAAGACCGTTGCCTACGAGATCTGCGAACAACTAGGGTGGAGTGTACCAGACTTTGTGTTGGTCCCCACGAGTAGCGGTGGCAACATCAGCAGTTTGTGGAAGGGATTCAGAGAGATGCATAGGCTCGGCGTCGTGGATAGTTTGCCGTCTATGATCTGCGTTCAATCGGAAGGTTGCTCACCGATTGTTACAGCGTTCAAGTCAGGGAAGGACATTGTTCAACCGTTCTCGAAATCTGATACACTAGCCCAGTCGATCTCGAATCCGGACCCTCCAAGTGGAAAGAGAGTCCTCAGATTGCTTCGGGATTCAAAGGGGTTTGCGCTATCAGTGACTGACCAAGAGGTTCTTGAAGCTCAACGACTTGTCGCACGGACAGAAGGACTGTTTGTCGAGCCAGCGTCGGCATCTGCAATTGCAGCCCTCGTGAAGTCGTCAAGGACCGGAATGGTCGACGACTCGGATAGAATAGTTTGCGTGCTGACTGGTTCCGGCCTAAAAGATGTCAGGAGTGCGACGCGCCTGCTTGCGAAGCCCTTGAAGATCAGTTCGCCAAGAGATCTTGACAGGATTCTGGGCCAGATGTGACCGATCGTTAGGGTCCTACTTGCCAAGATATAGCCTCGCTGCCGACTTGAGAGTCCTTGCCACCAATCTGGGAGCGAAGGAAGGTGGCGCATACGGCTTGGCAACGGTTCGCATATCTTCTCCAACAATGTTGATCTCTTCAGCATCCAAAGGCCCCAGGCCACCCTCAGAGCACGTCTTGATATGACTGATTCGAGCCGGATCGAATCCCATGATTCGACTGCACGTCGCATCAACCGGGACCGGGTTCGTACCGGCAACGATTGCTTCTGTTTTCACAGGCGCTCCCAGCAAGGGACCGTTTCCCTCCATCCCTACTATTCCGTCGACCACGATCAG
>CAZFRJ010000093.1:0-3181 GCA_964521355.1 uncultured Candidatus Bathyarchaeia archaeon
GTCAGCCTTTACCCATTCTCTTCTCCGGTAGATCCCTTCGATCAGTTCCTCATCTAAACGAGGCACCTCGACTCCGTCTCTGGCCACGACCTTGACACCGTTGTATTCAGGAGGGTTATGGCTCGCTGTTACGACCACAGCGCCATCAAATCCCCAGTAGGGGACTAGACGTTGAATGCAAGGTGTAGGAGCCATGCCGATATCGCAGACTTCGCACCCCACGCTTGTTAATCCTGCCACAACCGCTTCGGTGAGCATCCGACCGCTCAGTCTTCCATCTCGACCAACGAGGATTCGACCACCCTTGAAAAACGTCCCAATTGATTGACTGAGTTCAAGCACCAGATCCAACGTGAGATCAACGTTCACGATTCCGCGCACACCATTGGTACCGAACAGTCGGGACGCGCTCATGTCGTCGAACTCCCGAGGCCTCTCTCTACATGTCGCCTTGTTGGTTGAGCAGACTTGTCGCATCCACCTTATGTAAGCTTCGCCTACTCTGCTCAAACCAAAGCCTCCCAACGATCTCGAAGGAACGGAATCTGCGCAATCTTGATGTCTCTTAACTTGGGAGTCGGATCGAGCTTAGATCCTCAACTACCATAAGGACGCCAATGCAATCTGATATGTGGAACACTAGGCTCCTTGAGAGACGCTGCAGATTGAAAGGGATCTACACAATTGTCATGAGGTTGAAGAACAATGTCAGATGCAAAGTTGGTGGCATAGGCTCGGTCCGTTTTACAAGAGGCGTGTACATCTATACTGGCTCGGCGCGAGGCAAAGGCTCTGTCTCAATTCAAGGAAGGATAGAAAGACATCTCGGAAGACGCTGTCGCAGCTTCTGGCACATCGACTACTTGCTAGATGCAAACAGCTGCAGTATGCAGGCATTCATCTATTCAGAAACTAGAAGAGACCTTGAATGCGAAGTGAATAGACGTATCCAAGAAATGACTCATGCCGCTTTTCCTGTACTAGGCTTTGGGTCGTCAGATTGCGCTTGCCTCAGTCACCTTCTGTATCTGCCGGGCTATCGGATCGATCAAGCTTTGACTAAGGCAAAGAGCGCCTATTGCAGACTTCGTCTCAAGCCTAGGATTTGCCGACTCGACTAGATGGGCTTGGCCAGATCCCATCGTTTGTCGAATGCGTCAGCGAAGACGCGTATGAGTCCCGGATTCCTAGTGTAGTGTGGTCTGTAGTAGACGGGCTTAGGAGTTTGTCTCTTGTCAGTTGCCCATATCAGAAAGACAAGCTCTGAGCTGTCGATCAAGGTGCCTCTGACGGGGTACCAGTCCTGAGTTGAGAGCCTCACTTCTGCGCCAAGGTTCTTGAGTTCTCTCGAAATCGTGCCGGAGTGCTCGTCGACGGCGATCATGAGTGCACGTGCACTTACGCCTCGGTCGAGGGCTCTGTAAAGTTCCTCGCGGATCTTTGCATACCATCCAAAGGTCTGTGCGAAGATTCTGATGTGCTTCTCGGCGTTTCCGATCATTTTGACCGTTCTGATCTCCATGTCGGCAAGGTCGTCTAAGGGTTCAAGAATGTCCTCCGGCCTTATTCCTCTCCTCCTCTCCCAGTACGCTGGCTCTAAGAGTCTCTGGAGCGACAAGGCCTTGCCTGCAATGTCTTCGAGTTGCTGCTCGTTCTCTTTCCTTCTCTTCTCGACCAGTTTGGAGAGGAATAGCCTAGGAGGATTGGCCTCCAACCTGTTGCTTATGACTTTGATGGCTTCATTGTCAACCAACAGTTTTATTGCTCGCTCAGCTTCGTCCGGCGGAACACCGAGTTCCGTCATAACCTTGTCGATGCTCTCTCCCTCAGAGGACTCAAGAAGAGCAAAGTAGATCTTGCATTGGTTCTCGGATAATCCCAGAGATCTCAGCAGTTCGGCACCTTGGTCACTCATTTCTGTTTCCCGGTCCTTACTGGGCAGATGCATGTTTAAACGTTCTGAGCAAACACGGCCTTTCCAGCGTGGGTATTCATGTGTATTGCCAACTATCGTACTACCGGCATAGGTCTAGTCCGTCGAACTGAGGATTTCCGTTTGTACTACGCCATGTTTCTCGGTTCCATTTAGGCTTAAATTCGGTTCTTGCCTACACGAAGACCTGTGGAGGATATGTCGGCCGGTCGGCCTCGAGTCCGAGAGTTCGGGATCAAGATTGGATCGCTTGAACCCGGTGCGTACAATTGCATTACTGATGTTCAAGGCGTTAGTGTCGGCCATGTCACGTTGATTGAGGGTCAGGGGGCGCTCAGGCCTGGACATGGCCCAATCAGAACGGGGGTGACGGCAATTCTGCCTCACAGAGGCAATGTTTTCAGAGAGAAGGTCAAGGCGGCGTCCTTTGTCATCAACGGTTTCGGTAAGTCTATAGGTCTGGTTCAGCTCGATGAGCTTGGAACGCTTGAGACTCCGATTCTTCTCACCAATACATTGAATGTGGGCCTAGTCGCCGATGCTCTGATCGAACATATGCTTGACGCGAACCCCGACATCGGTGTGACGACCGGAACGATCAATCCGGTCGTCGGAGAATGCAATGATTCCTTTCTCAATGACATCCGAGGAAGACACGTGAAACCCGAACACGTTGAGCAGGCGCTCCATTCTGCGACCGATAGACAGGTAGAGGAAGGAGCGGTCGGAGCTGGGACTGGTATGTCAGCATTTGAGCTGAAAGGCGGAATCGGATCCTCATCAAGGATCATACCGTCACAATATGGAGGATATGCTGTGGGCTCCATCGTACTCTCGAATTTCGGGAGGCTCACAGACCTGATCATCGACGGAACTCCAGTCGGAAGAGAACTGTCTGAGCATATGGCACCTAAATCTTCGGCAAATGGTTCGATCATAATTCTCATTGCCACGAACGCTCCGGTCTCCTCAAGGCAACTGAAGCGAATGGCAAGAAGGGCAACACATGGTCTGGCAAGAACAGGTTCTGTCTCAACTCATGGAAGCGGAGACATAGTCATAGCGTTCTCCACTACGAGTCGTGTTCCCCACTACAGAGAAGACATCAGAACTCCTGTCGGTTCAATCTTTGAGGAGGATCTGACTTGGCTGTTCAGAGCAACCGCTGAAGCAACTGAGGAAGCGATACTCAGCTCCCTCTTCAGAGCCGAGACTATGGTCGGAAGAGACGGCAACACACGAACAGCG
>CAZFRJ010000094.1:0-3117 GCA_964521355.1 uncultured Candidatus Bathyarchaeia archaeon
ATCACTGTCAGGCGACGAATCCTTATATGGAAGACTGGCAAGCCTAGACGAATCTTGAGGCGCCTGACACTTGAAGCTTACACGTAGACGTGACTCGTTCGTGATGCCTCTTTTGGCGTCTACTAGGTTGCTGCAGTAACGTTCATTCTAACCGACCTAGGTGAGGCGACTTCTGGTGGAGACATATCTCTACGAGCTTATCGATGACGTATTCCGGCGCTTACGAAGCTCTCCCCATGGACTGAGCACGGATCAAGCGAGAAGTCGCCTAGAACGATACGGAAGAAATGTCATTGCTGAAGTCAAGAAGAGACCGTTGACAAGGAAGTTTCTTGCTCACCTCGTGGACTTCTTCAGCATCTTGCTCCTGTCCGCCAGCGTCCTAGCTGCCTTAGCAGAGATGCTCTCTCTGAGCTTAACGATCATCCTAGTTGTCCTGATCAATGCAGCGCTCGGTTTCGTCCAAGAATGGCGGGCGGAAAGGGCTATGGAAGCGTTGAGACGTTGGATTCCGTTGTACGCCAAAGTCACAAGAGATGGACGATTACAGAGGATCCCTGTCGAAGAAATCGTCCCGGGAGACATCGTTCTCCTTGAAGAAGGAGATCGTGTACCCGCCGACGCTCGACTCTTTGAAGCTTTTGAGCTCTGGACCAACAACGTTCCGCTCACCGGCGAGTCTACCCCTCAGCCCAGAAGTGTGGGCACACCTCCGAGAGGTGCCCGATCTGATTTAGAGGCACTTAACATGGTCTTCATGAGCACCAGCGTTGCCCGAGGCACAGGCAGAGCGGTCGTCATAGGCACAGGAATGAGCACTAGATTCGGAAAGATCGCAGGCCTAACCCAGCAGATAGAAAGCCCGATCAGTCCTCTACAGAAGGAGATAGCCTACTTAGCGAGGCTTGATTTCCTCGCAGCCATAGGAGTGGGAGCATTCTTCTTTGCTTTAGGCTCAGGCTTCCTGAACCTTGCCTTCTATGATGCCATCCTTTTCATGATAGGAGTGATGGTGGCATGCGTGCCAGAGGGGCTTCAAGTGACTGTGTCCACTTCCCTCGCGCTCAGTGTCCTGAGAATGTCTAGGCAAAACGTTCTGGTGAAACGGCTTTCGGCAGTGCAGACGCTTGGAAGTACGACTGTCATATGCACAGACAAGACGGGAACGATCACGAAAGGAGAGATGACGGTGAAGGAGATATGGATGCCTCGCCTCAAGGTCGAAGTCTCTGGCGTAGGCTACGAGCCAGCAGGGGAATTCTTGACAGATGGCAGAGTCCTGCGAAAGGAAGAAAGCGTTAGGCTCGACAGATTCGTTGAGGCATGTGCACTTTGTGGCAACGCCAAGCTGGATCCCCCCTCAGACGAGCGAAGGCCTTGGAGTGCGATCGGCGACCCCACGGACGCCGCGCTACTGGTCCTTGCCCTGAAGAATGACCTCAATGTCGACCAATCGCTGTCTCAGAAGCCTAGGCTCTCTCTGATACCTTTTGACTCGAACCGTAAGCGAATGGCCTCAATTCACTCTACTAACTCAGGAACGGTTGTCTACGTCAAAGGAGCACCTAGAAGTATACTATCAGTCTCAAACCGATTAGAAACCCAGGACAAAGCGGAGAAGATGTCGCCGTGGTGGCTTGCTGAAATCGGCAGCAAGATACGCGAACTCGGCGATAAAGGCCTGCGTCTGATCGCGATAGCGTACAAGACTGAGGAAAGAAGGATTCAAGGATTTCGCCCCGACGATGTTGAAAAGGACCTGATATTCCTTGGCCTCGTAGGCATGCAGGATCCACCTCGTCCAGAGGTGCAAGAGGCTGTTCATACCGCAAAGCGCGCCGGCATAAAGGCCGTCATGCTAACGGGAGACTACGGCCCCACCGCACGATCAGTTGCCCTCCAAGTTGGGATAGTCGAATCAGAAGATTGCTCTGTGACAAGGGGCATTGACATGGACAAGTTGAGCGACTCGCAGCTGGAAGCGTTGCTTCAGAGAGAGAACGTGATCTTTGCGCGTGTGGCGCCTGAACACAAGCTAAGAATTGTCAGATTGCTCAGGAGCATGGGAGAAGTGGTGGCAGTCACGGGAGATGGCGCCAATGACGCTCCTTCTCTCAAGGAAGCTGACATCGGAGTCGCGATGGGGCTCTCTGGAACCGATGTCGCAAAAGAGGCCTCGGAGGTTGTATTGCTTGATGACAGTTTCGCCTCAATAGTAAGGGCAGTAGAAAGCGGACGAACCATATTCGACAACATAAGAAGGTTCATCGCATATGTCTTCGCACACAACTGGGCTGAACTGTCAGCATACATCCTTTACGTTCTACTCGGAATCCCTCTGCCTCTGCTTGCGACCCAAGTACTTGCCATAGATCTTGGCATTGAAGTCCTGCCTTCTTTGGCGTTGGGACTAGAGCCCCCGGAGCCGGGAACTATGATGCGCCCTCCTAGAAGCCGGAAAGAGCGACTTTTCGATAGTTCGACACTCCTCAAGTCGCTATGCCTCGGAGGATTCGTAGCTTTGGCAGCCATGGCCGGCTGTCTGAGAACATGGCTCATTGGAGGATGGACTTGGGGCCTCCAGCTCTCTTCTTCAGATCCTTTGTATATGAAGGGAACCACTATGACCTTTGCTGGAATCGTTGTTGCACAAGTAGGGTCTGTGCTGTCTCTTCGGGCAGGTGGGGGGTCCGGCTCTGAGAAGACGCTGGCAAGTAACAGGTGGATCTGGCTTGGTATCGCCGGACAGCTGAGCGCAGCCATGGCAATAGTCTACGTTCCCTTCCTTCAAGCAGTCTTTGGGACAGTGGGCCTAGGCCTATCCGACTGGGCATTCCTGTCTTTGTTTCCCTTGATTATCATAGCATTGGATCAGGCAAGAAGGGCCCTTAGGAGAAGAACTAGATCCTGAGCAAAGCGCGAACAAAAGGCCACGTGTTGCAGCTCAGGCTAGCCCTTCTGGATAAGCGGAATTTGATTCCTAAGTGCTAGCAATACTTCGCTTGTGGAGAGATATTGGCGGTCAGGGAGTTTCGCAAGTACTTCGGCAGCTACGACTCGTCTCTCTGAGGTCAGGTCGATGATCTTCCAGCCTTGACGTTCGATCAGTGTCGTCTT
>CAZFRJ010000095.1:0-3116 GCA_964521355.1 uncultured Candidatus Bathyarchaeia archaeon
TCTATGATGCAATGTCGTTGAGAAGGTAGAAAAGGTTAGGGGTATGTTGCTGACCGGTTAGCCCCTTGAGGGCCTTTCGCTCACATTGTTCACACGCCCACGAATGTAGTGATAGACCGAGCAATCCCATGGGAACCGTGGTCTTGGGTAAGTAGCTCGTATGCATGCAGTCCCAAACACAGTCAATTGCAGATCTCGCAAGTTATATCTGGGACAGCAAATCATAGTTGGCCAAAACCGGTAATGAAAAATGACATTGAAGCTTTTCTTCGCCTCCGACGTTCATGGCAGCGACATATGCTGGAGGAAATTCCTGAATGTGATTGACCATCACAAGGTCGACATTGCAATTCTGGGCGGCGACCTCACCGGAAAGATGGTGATCCCGATGGTCAGAGACGGCGACACGTATTCATATCACCTCTTTGGCAGAGACGTCACTCTGACGAAAGCTCAACTTGACGAGGAATGCGTCAAGATAGCGAACTCCGGATACTACCCGTACCCATGCGAGAAGGAAGAATACGATCGGTTAGGCAGCAACGAAGATGCCCAGAAAGAGAAATTCAACCAACTCATGGCTGAACGTATGCAGAAGTGGGTTGATCTTGCCTCAGAGAGATTCAAGGGCAAGTTTCAGCTATACGTTTCTCCCGGAAACGATGATCGCCTAATTGTTGACGAGATTCTTGAAAAGAGCAACTCTGTCGTAGCATGTGAAAGGAAGCTCGTTCACCTTCCTGACGGATACGACATGGTGTCATGCGGATGGGTAAACCCAACTCCTTGGAACACGACCAGAGAGTTGCCCGACGAGAAGCTCGAGCCGATGCTAGAAGAACTAATGACAAAAGCCGAGAGCTATGGGAAACTGATATGCAACTTCCACGCGCCTCCATACAACTCAGGATTGGACATCGCCCCGAAACTGAAGGAGGACTTCTCAGTCAAAGTCAGCGTAGGAGGAGTAGAACTCGCGCCGATGGGTAGCAAGGCGGTAAGGCACATTGTAGAGAAGTGCAAGCCTCTCTTGGGGCTACATGGACACATACATGAATCGGCTGGCTTCAGAAGGTTTGGCAGAACGCTATGTGTCAACCCTGGATCTGAATATGCCGAGGGAGTATTGCGAGGCTACCTTGTGTTCCTAAGTGGCGAGAAGGTTCAGGGACACTGGCGGGTAGCAGGCTAGCCCTAGGGTTTCGAGCCGCTGCCGTCCCGCGCGGGATCGAAGGTCCTATATAGGACATGCAGAGCTTTCATCTCACGGGGCAAGAAAATGTCTAAGACTCTTTTCGTACGAGAGGCTACTGGGCTTGTCAGAGAGTTTGGTCCTTTCATGGTACTCATGATGGCCATGAACAACATGATCGGCGCTGGAATCTGGGGACTGTCAATAAGGATGCCATACACTTATGCCGGCTCAGATGCGCCATTAGCCTTCATAATAGGACTGATCCCAGCCTTCTTCTTCGCGATCTCATACGCATGGCTCGCATCTTGCATGCCTAGGGCCGGCGGAGACTACGTTTTCATCTCAAGAACCATTAACCCAGCACTTGGCTATGTCGTAACAATCGGAAACTTCCTAGGTAGATGGTTCTCGATAGGGTTCCTGCTCGTAACAGATGTAGCTCTGTGGGGCATCGCCTTCAGAATTCTCGGGAAGGGAACGGGCAACGCAGCCCTGGCCGATTTCGGCACATTTCTGTCTGCACCACCTGATGTCACAGTAATCCTCGTAGGTGCAATCCTCCTCCTCGTGACAGTCTGGTTCTTCATAACGATCGGAGGAACGGTATTCAAGGCCTACACGGCCTTAATATGGTTCGTTCCTCTTGTTGGCGGCATCATTGCAATCTTGATGCAACTTGGCAATCCATTTAGTCCGGCCGCCTTCAGCAAGGCATGGGATGCGGTCTGGGGAACGGGATCCTACCAAGAGATCCTGACAATCGCTCAGAACGCGGGTTGGAAACCCACCGCACCAAACCTCGACGCCACGATCAGAGGAGTTGCAGGGGCAGCGCTCTTCGCCTACTCCGGGTTCCATAACCCCGCGCAATGGTCTGGCGAGGTGAAGAATCCGAGGAGAAACATGCTTGTCGGAATAATCTCAGGCACCCTAATCACGGCAGTCATATACATTAGCTTGGCGGCCTCGACGTTCTTTGCAGGAGGCGATTTCATCTCACAATACAACTGGGCATACTACAGAGGAGACAGGGCACTATGGAAAATCACACCCAGAATCGAGCCTGTGGTCCCAATGTTCGCAGCGATCTTCACCGGAGGAAATGTTCTTCTCGCCTTCCTGATAGCGACGGCGGGCGCCTTCAGCCTGTATCACGTGCAACCTGCGGCGTTGATGATGGAGACTAGACGGGTATTCTCTCTGGCCTTCGATAGATTCTTCCCGGAGAGATTCGCCAACGTCAGCGAGAGGTTCCACACACCGACATGGGCGATCCTATTCATGGTGGTCGGAGGAACCATTGGCATAATCATATCTTCGCCTGTGCTCGGACCTCTAAGGTCACTGGCAGGCGGAATCAACGCGACATTCATGTATCTACTGGGCTACACGTTCACGGGACTTGCACTCGCTTTACTTCCAATCGTCAGACCTGAGATATACGAGAGCATCAAGGCTGAAGTCGGAGGATTACCGCTTCCATCCATATGTGGAGTCGTGTCCTTCGGCTTAGGTCTGTTCTTCTTCGCTACGAACGCAACGGTCATGGCGCCGATGGACATTTCGATATCGTGTCTCATTCTAGGGATAGGACTGGCGCTATACGTGTACTATGCTTACAAGAACAAGAAGATGGGCATCGACCTGAAGACACTGCTCAGCGAGATACCTCCCGAGTAGCCGTTACCCCCTCCCCCCTTTCTTTATCCGCTTCATTATGCAGCTTGCTTCACGCATGCAAGGAACCTTAGCAACCATAGGATCCGAACATAGATCGAACTGTTAGGAGCAGTTGTCTATTTAGAAACGCACCTTGGGATGTTCTTGCAGCTTGATTAGTGTCAAAAATACGTAGCCTCCCCTCCGAAAATTGGTGGGCCCGGGGCGATTCGAACACCCGACCGACAGGTCTCCCTCATCG
>CAZFRJ010000096.1:0-3094 GCA_964521355.1 uncultured Candidatus Bathyarchaeia archaeon
TTGCTCGAACATTCGAATTTGACAAAAACTCAGTTCGAAAGCCTTCTGATTTCTCTGTTGGGAGAAGAACTGGCTGGCAGGTGTCTTTCGGGACAAGAAAAAGCCAAACTTCGCCATGAAAGGCCCAATTTAACTCGGGGGGCATTCAATAGGACCGTGACCCAAGCCAGAGATAACATAGTTGCCTCGATCTATACGATCCTTCTCCTCGGCTACGTTGGCCTCTTCGACACTCCTGAACTCACCTCCTTCCTTGAGATAGCGGGCAGAGTCAGGACGTATATGGATCAGCGGAGGATCTCACCGCAGACAACGACAGAGGAGGAGTTTAGAGTCATGAAGCTCATTGCGGAGGAACTTGAAAAGGGAATCAAGGGTCTGGTACAGGGAGCTTGGCGAAAGGGCTTGTGATGCTTGTGATGTCACAGCCCTGAGGCAGCCACGACTGCCTGCCCCAAGGATAACCCGCCGTCGCCTGGAGGCACCCTCCTATGTTGGAGGAACACCAACCCCTCTTTCTCAACGTATCTCCGAGTTGTCTCCACTATGGCAGCGTTCATGGCCACTCCTCCCGTTATGCCAACCTTAGCAATGTTCCTCTCTTTTGCGACCTCTGTGGCGATGTGAGCCAAAGCCTTCGCCAAAGTGTACTGGAAAGATGCGCAAGCATCTGGAACTGGGATCCTCCTCTCAGCTAGAAGTGCTTCAAGTAGCAGCCTAGTCGTATCAACAACCCAGATGCCATCTTGGCGAATTGCCAAATCATCTTCTTGGAGTAGTGTTGTGGCTTTCCCCTCTGCAGCGGCCGCCTCCAATCTCATAGCAGGTTCACCCTCGTAGGTTCTTTCAAGGCAGATGCCTGATCCTGCAGCCATCGCGTCGAGCACCCTTCCTGCACTCGATGTCCAACTCAAGGCCACACCACTCTTGAGTTGTGTCTCAATTCTATCAAGGTCCGCCTCTGCCAAGCTCCCGGACCCACTCTTGGAGAGAAGGATTGACCTCACTCTGTCATCCTGAAGATGCTTCGCAAGGATTGCGGCGCACATCCTCAACGGAAAGATTGTGCAGATGTCTCCGCCCGGCATGGGCTGCCTAGCCAGGTGTCCTACTCGTTCAAACTCTCTGTACGAACCAACCAAGACTTCTCCACCCCAAACGTCGCCATCCGTGCCGAAACCAACACCGTCCACAGCTACTGCAACTATGCATTCATCCGCCGGTGTAGTGTTGTCGGCCATCAAGGATGCTGTGTGAGCGTGGTGATGCTGAATGGATATCGCCCTGCCGTTCCATCTGTCAGACAGATCCCTCGCCAATCTCGATGTCAGATATCGCGGATGTGCGTCGTGAGCGACAACCAAGCCTTCGCAGGACAGCCCGGCCAGTCCTAACATGTGCTGCAGAGCGTCCTGAAGGAAGACCAATGTTTCGAGATCATCCACATCGCCAATGTGTTGAGTAAGATAACACTGATTTCCGTGGAGAAGACTTCCAACAGTTCTCAACTCGGCGCCCACGCCTATCACATCATGCTTAGGTGTCACAGGTACCTCTATCGGTGTCGGGACGAAACCTCTCGACCGCCGAATCAGTGTGGGAGTATTCCCCAGGACTCTGACGACAGAATCATCACAACGTGATGCGATCGTACGATCATGAAACAGGAAGTAGTCGACTACATCCGAGAGTTGTTGGACTCCTTCATCGTTTACGATCGCCATAGGTAGCCCTGAAATGTTTCCGCTCGTCATCACAAGAGCAGTCTCTTGGCAATGATTGGTTAGGAGAAGATGGATCCCAGTGTAGGGCAACATAACGCCGACCGTATCTAGGCCCGGCGCCACTAAATTGGAGAGAACTCTGTCCTGCAACTTCTTCAGCGCGACTATCGGCCTTCGCCAGTCCTGCAGGAGTTGTGCTTCAAGATTCGATACATAGGCGAACTTACGTACATCGTTGATATCTCTCGACATCACGGCGAATGGTTCGAAAGGTTTCCTCTTTCGCGTACGGACCCTAAGAAGAGGTTCGTCTTGAGCCGCGGATGCTGCGATATGGATTCCGCCTATTCCCTTCACTCCTACGACTGCGCCTTCGCCAAGGAGGCGCGCCGCTTCCTCTAGAGCTCGGCCCTCCTCAATGATGCGCCCGCTGCCATCATAGAGTTTCATTTTTGGGCCGCATTCCACGCAACAGATTCCCTGCGCATGGAACCGTCTATCTCGGCTGTCTTCGTACTCTTCGCGACAGTCTGGGCAGAGAGGATAGTTCACCATGTTAGTCCGGTTTCTATCGTATGGAAGGTCGAACACAGCGGTGAACCTTGGGCCACACGAGGCGCAACATGTGAATGGATACAAGTGCCACCGCGACTTCTGGTTGAAGATGTCAGCTGCACATTGTTCACAGATCCCAATGTCGGGGGGTATCATTGAGTTGGAAGTGGATCGTCGTTGATCGCTAGCATAGATCGTGAAGTCCCGGAACTTCCCTGAAAAGCCCGTCAGCTCCACCTGTATGTCGGTCACTTCGCATACAGGCGGAGACCTCACCTTCAATTCACGAGTGAAATCGTCTACTCTGGGGCGATGTCCCTCGACGTAAACTTCGACGCCAGCGTCGCCCATATTACGGACATAGCCCACCATCCCATGCGAGGCCGCCAAGTTATAGAGAAAAGGCCTAAAGCCAACTCCCTGCACGATCCCCTTGAAGTGAAGCTTGGCGCCGATCTTTTCCAATACTCGCTCCAGCCATTTGCGAATCAGAACAATCAAGGTCGCTGTTAAAAATGTAGATATACGCTCTCACAAAGCATCGTGATGATGGAGTAGCCGTAAGTTGACGGAGCCACAGCGAAGAACCAATCACTCTAGGTCACCTGACCTTGGAGAATGGACAGTCATGGGAATCGTCAAACGCCTCGACGACCAAAGGCGCATGATAGATTCGGTACGCCGCGAATTGGAGGAATTGAAGTCAACGGAACTCGGAGGGGCATCTCGCGGGGTAAGAGCCCTACAACCGACCCAACTAGCCCAGAACATCGAGACGGCGCTTGAGGCAAACAAGCACCTCACGGACAGCGTAA
>CAZFRJ010000097.1:0-3088 GCA_964521355.1 uncultured Candidatus Bathyarchaeia archaeon
TCCAGATACGAGAGGATCTTCTCAAGAAACTTCGCTTCCTCCTGACCTATGCGAGGCGCTTGTGCATAGATCACAATTTCATCCACCCGGAATATTGCTGCGGCCCTCGCTAAGAGGCCCACTCGAACCGTCTTCTCCCTCAGATGTGGGGTGTCGGAGACAAACGACGATGGAATCGCCATCGCGACTCTTCTCTTTCGTCTCTCAACTGCATTCAATGTTCTTCAGTCCAGATGCGAATAACTTGTTGATTCGGCGGTTCTGAAATTCGCATGTTGTTGTTTGCTCGCAAGGTTTATAACAGCTAGCCTTCCCTGAGACTGCGGCAAGTCTGTCAGTAGTCAAAGAAGGTTTCGGATTGGGCCACAGAAAGGTACACGCCCCCAAGAGAGGCTCATTGGCGTATCTTCCTAGGGCACGTGCCAAACGATGGAGAGCACGTATCAGACACTGGCCCGAGGCCGAAGGCAAGCCTAAGCTCTCGGCCTTTTCCGGGTACAAAGCAGGCATGACGCATCTCATCACAATAGACAATAGGAAAGGCTCCTTTACATTCGGAAAGGAGATCGTGCTTCCCGTCACAGTGATTGACAGTCCCCCTCTTATGGTATGTGCCATCAGAGCTTACGAGCAAGGATATGCCGGTCTAAGAACCCTAACTGAGGCATGGGCCCAGAGCCTGCCGAAAGACCTCAGTCGAGTATTGACGCTACCGAAGACGCCGAAGACTGAAGAGGCACTAGGGAAGATCGAGAATTCCTTGGAGAAGGTTCGAGAGATACGCGTCTTAGCGGCAACTCAACCTAGGCTTGCGGGCGCTCCAAGAAAGGCCCCTGAAATCATTGAGGTCAGGGTGAGCGGAGGAACCGTGAAGGAACAGCTCGAATACACAAAAAGTGTACTGGGCAAAGAAGTGAAGAGCTCTGAGGTGTTCCAAGAGGGCCAGTGGGTTGATGTCGCAGGCATAAGCAAAGGCAAGGGGATCCAAGGGCCTGTGAAGCGATGGGGAATCCGAATCCTGTCTCACAAGTCAAGGAAGACAGTCAGAGGAGTCGGCTCGATAGGTCCGTGGACTCCTGCCTACGTTATGTACACGGTTCCTAGAGCAGGGCAGATGGGATTCCATCAGAGAACAGCGTACAGCCAGCAGATCGTCAAGATTGGAGAAGATGGAACTGAAGTAAGCCCTAAGGGAGGCTATATTCGCTATGGCCCGGTCAACGGTAGCTATTTGATGCTAGCCGGAAGCGTTCCCGGGCCAGCAAGGCGGCTGGTCACACTGAGGTATCCTACTCGGGCCCAGCAGGCCCCTAGCACACCTCCGAAGATTGAGCATCTGAGTCTCCAGGCAGAGTAGTAGACTCCGGTGGGCAAAATGATTGGAAGAACCGTGGAAATCCTTGATGTCAACGGAAAAAAAACCGGAGAGATCTCGTTACCTGACGTATTCTCAACACCTTACAGGCCGGACATCATCAAGAGAGCCGTGATAGCTGCTCAATCGCACCGTCTACAACCGAAGGGAAGAAACCCCATGGCCGGAAAGAGGACTTCTGCCCAGTCTCTTGGGGTTGGATACGATCGGTCGAGGGTCCCGAGGGTCAAAGGTGATCACTACCCGCGCGCATCTGCAGCAGCGTTCGCACCGAGTACCGTGAAAGGCAGGGTCACTCACCCGCCTCGAGTGGAGAAGAAGATCTCAAAATCCATCAATGCCAAGGAGCGGAGACTTGCGATAAGTTCGGCGATCGCTGCGACGGCCGTGAAGGAGATCGTCAGGGCAAGAGGCCACATGTTGTCTGAGACTACGTCTCTGCCCTTGGTTGTTTCTGATGATATACAAGCAATGGACACCGCCGGGGCTGTACGAGAGATGATGCAAAATCTAGGCGTGTGGAGCGACGTCATGAGAGTGATTGGCGGCAGAAAGACCAGAGGAAGACGAAAGCGTATCCGGGGAAGGGGAGTGCGGCAAGCAATCGGCCCTTTGATAGTGGTTTCCAATGATAAGAACATAGGAAGGGCTGCCAGAAACCTGCCCGGCGTGGAGGTGGCAACAGTCGATAGCTTGGGAGCAGAGATGTTGGCGCCCGGGACGCATCCCGGTCGACTGACTGTTTGGTCTGAATCCGCTGTGAAACTCCTTGGTGGATCGATCGGAGAGACTGAGTAGAATGGACGCTAGACGGGTTATAGTGCATCCGGTCATGTCAGAGGATTCCGTCAATCTCATCGAAGCTGAGAACAAGATAACATTCATCGTCAACCTCAGAGCCACAAGGAACGACGTGAAGAGGGCAGTCCAAGAACTGTACGACGTTAGGGTCTCCAAGGTTCATGTCCTGATAACTAGTGGAGGCCAGAAGAAGGCATACGTCAAGCTCGCGCCGGAATCCAAGGCAGCTGACCTCGCCGTGAAGCTGGGGCTCCTCTAGGTTTGGAGGCGTTAGGATATGGGAAAGAAGATATTAGTCCAAAGAAGGGGCAGAGGCACTCAGGTCTTTCGTGCTCCCACGCACAGAAGGGAGGCTCCGGCTCGATATCCCCCGATCTCGACAGGGGAACTAGCCGGGACCTTGGGAGGAACCGTTTCAAAGATTGTTCATGACCCTGGTAGAGGAACCCCGGTCGCCTCGCTCAAGTTTGAGAATGGTGAGCAGTTCTACGTCCCGGCTACTGAAGGTCTCAGTATCGATCAAAGAGTCATGCGAGGTGGGACAGCTGTCGCCGACATAGGGAACATATTGCCGATCGGTAAGATATCTGAGGGGACTCTGGTATGCAATTTGGAACTCGATCCGGGTGACGGCGGAAAGTTAGCGAGATCTTCCGGGGCATATGCACTTGTTGTGGCTCATACGCCTCGAGGAACTGAGGTCAGGCTTCCCTCAGGCAAGTCGATCTACTTGAAGGACGAATGCAGAGCGACGATCGGCGTCATTTCGGGAGGGGGAAGAACGGAAAAGCCGTTTCTTACGGCGGGGGCAAGGCAAGCATTGATGAGTGCAAGAGGAAGACGATGGCCTATAGTCAAGGGACAGAAGATGGTTGCCGCTTCTCACCCCTACGGAGGAGGCCGACATAAGCA
>CAZFRJ010000098.1:0-3050 GCA_964521355.1 uncultured Candidatus Bathyarchaeia archaeon
TCACGCATCAAATGTGTTGAGAGCACTCGCCTGGCGACATCTGTAGCCTTGACTGCAACTATTGATTCGGCAAGCTGCATCTGTTCCTGAACCTTTTCAAGCATCGTTCCTAACCTCTTGTATTGGCTCTCTAGATTTCCCACATTCAAATCGCTCACGAAATGTGTAAAGCCGAACCCTTCAAGTGGGACCTCACTTCCGAATCCTCCCACCTCAAGGCGCTGCGACACCGTCTCGATAATGTCTTGAACAAGTTTCGGATCGGTCTGACGAGAAGTCTGTTCAAAAAACTCCAGAGGAAGGGTCTCAACAACCTCCATGTTGAATGCCTGTCTGGCAACCTCGGCGGGATTTAGTACGACTGTCAGCAAGAGAGGAGCATCCATCAATCCCCCAATCCTAGCGGGCAGGTATGCCCTAGAGAAGTTGAGCAGAACGTCCAGTGCAAGCATTATCGCGTCCTCATCTCCGTCGCAGTCCCTTCTCTTGGCGGCATGCCATAGAGGGTGCGCGAAGCAAACACTGGCCTTGGTAAACCCGACTATCCTTCCCACAACGCCGACAGAGGTGTGAGGCGACATTCCGAATACAAGGTGCCCCACCAAATCATCTTTTGTCCTTGCGTTGTAGTACGACGGCAAGCCATAGAGCTTCTGCAATAGCTCATCTACGAACTTTGCCACGCATACCAAATACTCCGCACAATGCTCCGGAACCACGATGTCCTGCATTTTGAGTTCGCATAGTTGATCTCCATCAACAAGCGGCCTCTGCCTGAAGTCCGCGCCGTAGCCAAGTTCTCTGAGCTTCTCAATTCCAACTCCGACCTCACTGCCCTTGAAATGCGTGAGAGGCGCATTCGTGGCATCAAACCTGATAGTTCCGTCCTTGAACATTGAGAGCCCGAACTTCGCTCTCAAGATTCCTTTCTCAATGGGTTCCGGGGTCCTCCCCTCACTTGTAAGCCCCTTTACACCCTTCACAAGGTCCGGTGCTCGATCGACACCTACGTGCGCACATGCAGAACGGAAAAGCTCTCCAACATCAATTGACCTCGACTCATAACATGCCGCGTCGATCTTGCATGAAGGGCATTTGTTGCTCGGAACCGGTCTTCCACACCTGTGGCAGACATATTCAATGACTGTCGAGTTGCCACACTTGCTGCAGATGGTTTGGTGTGTCACCATTCGGCATGAAGGACATCTTCGCTTCGTCACCTCAACGGTAATCAGCCTGTTGGCTCTGGCAGCTTCCACTATGTTGCGACGAGGCCCGCCGTGCAGGCCAACCGGAAAGAGACAGTGGACTGTAGGCTTCATCTCTCTCTTCTTCGCCTTTTCCGGCCTCCCCATCCTCGCACCGACATACGATCCAACCTTCCTGCGTACCCTCAGACCAGATATTTGGAAGACATTATCCAATACAGAGAACTCAGGATTCAACGGAACATTAAGATTCTCCATGCCTAGGCAAGATCTCAGGACCGACCTGTGATCTTCAGGCACCTCTATGCCCCCATCCTTCATCATGTGCGGAACAGCAAGAGCCTCAAGTATTCCCTTAAGCCTCAGAGTGTTGGGTAAGGCGCTCACGGCCTTCTCGGCACTAGATTGCGCCTCGTTGCAGGAGAAAGCGTCACGTAAGTAGCCTAGATCGCCGAAAGAGAGTCCCTCCCAGAAATACGTGAAGCGAGGGTGTAAGGGAACACCGAACAGCTTCGATATAGAAAGAGCCTCTTTCTCCGAGGGAAACTGAATCAAAGGGTTCGCAAGAATCTCGTGTAACCGCTCGTGAGACAATCCGGCCTGCACGAGCGCAGACGCATCAATGTTATTGCCATGGAGTTCCTTCTCAAGGAGTTTCGCCCACCATTCCTCGACAAACCCTGAAGGGAGCAACGGTCTGTTGTTCTCCAGGAACTCGCCAAACGCCACGAGCAAGTCCCCTACGAATAGCACTTGTTGAACCGACTTTGCCAGCTCAGCAGCTTGCTGTACGGTCTCCACGCGAACAACCGACCCATCCTTCAGCTTCACAATTGAGGGTTCGATTGACTCCACGGGGGCCACGACTCCAGCCTTGCCCGGTGCCTCTATTCGAAGCTGTGTCCCCGTTGCAACGAAATCCCTTAGAACCCTCATGGTAGCCGGATGCATACCGAGCGCTGCAAGTCCAGTATTCCTGCTTCGCCCGTACCGAAGCCTGAAACCTCCTTGCGTGTTTGGAAAGCAGAAGATCGGACGTCCTGCGATGACATCGTCCATGAACATGGAGTTGCGTGCTTCCTCTTCCTCCGTGGGTGCACTGCGAATCTCCTTGAGCCAGTCCCAACCGGTTATTCCTATCTTCTCGATGATTCTGATGACTTTCTGGCCTCGACCTATCAGCCCGTCATTCACGACTCTCAGTGCGCCCCCCCTGACTCTGTTGGTCTCAATACGTGGCAAATTCCTGAATGAAACAACCTCAACCGGGTCTGTCTCAACCCCCGTCGCCTCTACAGGAAGACGCGTGAACACACTCAGTAGCTCCGTGTCAGATACTCTGAATTGGAAACGAGTCAATTCGCGCTCATGCAGCCGAATCTCCTCAAGAAATCTTCTTGCTTCCTCTTCCGTGGCCTTGTAACGGTCGAGGCCCATCATCTTTCGGACATAGTCTGACACCACAAGCGTAAGTCCCATCTCGGTGCCGCCGGCGGACCTAATTGGCCCGGCGAAGTACACTGCCAAGTACTTGGATCGGTCAGGGTTCGTCTTGACCCTGATTCCTGTCACTCCCTGAATCGGGGCCACAGTTCTTCCTTCATCGAGGATTGATAGGGCAGTACGGATTGCGTTCTCCCCGGCTTCCTCTCCGCCAATGCCAAACTTTCCGAGAACTATCTCTTCAGCTATCTTGAACGCGACCTCTTCCCGAGGCATGGTCCGTGTGAGTTCTCGGATGCGTGTTGCCACCCCTTCTGGCCCAACGGATTTTTCGACTCTTTCTGCTACGTCACTGGTGACGGCTGATTCTGGCTTAGGAGAAGGATCTATGCCCTTGGA
>CAZFRJ010000099.1:0-3010 GCA_964521355.1 uncultured Candidatus Bathyarchaeia archaeon
TTGTTGAGCCTAATGACAAGGTCCTAGTGGTTTCTAACGGCTATTTCGGCGATAGGTTTGTGGATGTTGTCTCAAGGTTCACCGACGGAGTCGAGAAGCTTTCCTTCGAGTGGGGCAAAGCAGCTGAGCCCGGCAAGATCAAGGAGAAGCTGGAAGCAGGAAGCCACAAAGCTGTGATAGTGGTCCACGTTGACACTTCTACCGGTGTAGCCAACGATGTCCGGGAGATTGCTAGAGTTGTCAAGGATCAAGGCGCACAATTCATTCTTGACACAGTCTGCTCTCTGGGAGGAATGGACATACGGGTCGATGAATGGAGAATAGACATATGCCTCTCCGGATCGCAGAAAGCCTTGGCTGTTCCCCCTGGGCTTGCGATTCTCTCGGCGAGCAAAGAAGCTCTGGAAGCGCGTGCAGAGAGGAAGGCGAAGGTTCCATCGTACTACATGGATTTCGAGAATTGGCTTCCCGTGATGCGTGACCCCTCGAAGTATTTCGCGACTCCTCCGGTGAATATGATCTATGGTTTCGCCCAGAGCTTGGAGATGATCCTGAGCGAGGGCTTGGAGCAGAGGTTTGCTCGACACGCAGCGATCGCGAGAGCAATGAGGTCGGCCTTGGATAAGATTGGCCTTAGAATCGTGGCTGAGGAGAATAGAAGGGCGGATACCATGACCGCCGCTTACTATCCGTCGGGGATAGATGATGAAGCTTTCCGTAGCAGTATGGCGAGACATGGCATAGTTGTGGCTGGCGGTTTAGGTCAGTTGAGAGGAAAGATCTTCAGAATGGGGCATATGGGCAACGTGTCGCCTAACGACCTTGTCGCAACGATCGGAGCAGTTGAGGCATCTTTGTCGCAGCTTGGCTACTCGTTTGAGGTTGGTGCAGGAGCCGGAGCAGCACTGGAATCCCTGGGAAAATCGTAAGCCCTACGCCAGGCCAAGATCCCCTAAAGAACCTGCTAGGCTTTCTTGCTCGGCCTCTCCTTTGCCAACTGCTTGGCTATCGACTTGAGGATCTCAGTCCGAGTTGAATTGCCCTTCTCGACGAGCAAGCATCCAGTTTTCTCCCACCATAAGCCTGGCCTTGAAGCTCCGGGCTTCGAGATGAATCCCAGAGAAAGCGACTTCGCCGCAGCCTCGATCTCGCCAAGCCTTGGTGAATCAACTGACAAGGATTTTGGGATTCTTCTTCCCTGACGCCTGCTCTTGCTCCGATCTATGTTGGCTGCCCAGAGTACCATCTTTCCGGGTTGCTTCAATCCAGATCAACGATTCGTGCTACGGTTTCTGGGTGAGGATTGCGTTGATCGTGCCGTGTTGCCCAGGCCTCGAAACAACTGTAGCCTGCCCAAGAGGTGTCTCGATCACTGATCCTTTTGTTATGACGCCTCTTCGTTCGTAGTCAGGATTGGCGGGGTTCTTGATCACTCTTCGAATCTCAACTTTCTGAGTCTTCTTGGTGGCTGGATCTGTTACATTCGCGAACTTCCCGGCAAGCAGACCTAGCTTGGTTGAACCGCCTCTCCCCTTTCTCTTTTGCAATCTTGCCTCCCCTACAAGGGTCATTGTGGGTCCGCTGCCCATCTCGTACGCTCTCTTACCTCTGAGGGCCTTCTTTCTGCCGCCGCTGGGCTTTCGCTTCATGAGATCTCCATGCCATTGAGGCAAGCGTAATACACCGATTTGTCCGAAGTCTGTACTTCTGCAGCTAATATACCTTCCGAGCATAGCGTACAATTAAGTGTAGAGTGGTCAAGCCTTAGGCTGTTCTAGAACCTAATTTCACGCGCTATTTTGTGTCCTCGCTCATCAACGACTCAGTTATCTTGACTAGGTTCTCCAGAACCTTTGCCCATGAATCCATTCCCCAATACTTACGCAAATACTCCAGCTTGTCGTAGAGACGGTCGGTCACTACCACCGTGATTCTTTTCATCTTAGCCGCACCTGACTTCAGCGTCAAAACAGATGGTCCAGCATCGAGATATATCGGTGCTCTTTCTCTACGACGACGACTTGAAAACCTGCTTAAGGTAGATTCTCCCCCTGTTATGAAACTCTTATTCTGGAAGTAGCGAGATCACTGAGCATGGAGGACGGGATGTGACAGGCGAGTTTCTGAAGCTATCCCATGGCGCCGGAGGTACACTGATGGATGAAGTCATCAAGAAGATGGTGATTCCGGCGTTCTCTCAGCGGAGAGCTCTTGATGGTGTTGGAATCGATGAACTTGACGACGGCTCCTCGCTCAAGTTAGATGGGCATGAGATCGTCACCTCGATGGATGGGCATACTGTAAGCCCCATCTTCTTTCCGGGAGGGGACATAGGGAGACTCTCAATCTCTGGGACCACGAATGACCTTGCCATGATGGGCGCCAAACCGATTGCCATCCTTGACTCCATAATGGTGGAGGAGGGCTTCAGCTTCGCTGATCTAGCTCGAATCACGAAGTCCATGGAGGAAGCGGCTAGAGAAGTAAACGTTGCGATCATCGGTGGAGATTTCAAGGTCATGCCGAAGAAAAGCCTCGACCAGATAGTAATTGCGACATGTGGAATCGGACTTGCAGAGAAGGGCGCCATCATTCTTGACAGCGGGACGAAGCCCGGAGATAAGGTAATCGTTACAGGCTCAATAGGTGATCATGGCATAGCCCTCTTAGCTGCCAGGGAACAGTTTCGGCTTGATATGGATCTCCAATCTGACGTTGCGCCTATCTGGGAAACGGTTCAGGCTGCGCTTGCGCAAGGAGGTGTGACAGCTATGAAGGACCCAACTAGAGGAGGCCTTGCTTCAGCCCTGAATGATATCGCCACAAAATCGGCTGCAAGCATATGGTTGGATCAGGATCAAGTGCCAGTGAAAGAAAGTGTCAGATCGGCATCTGAGATGCTCGGCCTTGATCCTTACGAGATCACATGTGAAGGACGCGCAGTGATCTGTGTCTCGAAGAAAGTGGCAGAGGAGACATTGGATGCGATCCGTGGAACGAGATATGGCCG
>CAZFRJ010000100.1:0-3001 GCA_964521355.1 uncultured Candidatus Bathyarchaeia archaeon
TCGTCGTTTTGCCACTCTGATGAAACGATGCCCTTTGCTATTGCCTCTTTGAGCCTCTCTTCGGCTCTATCGAGAATTGTCGCGTAACTCTGATCCGATAACTCCTCTATTGTTAGTCCTCGTTGCCTTACGTATTCCACTGCGTCAGGAAGAACCGGATATTTAGCCTGATCAGCCTTGCTAAGCATATTGGATTGCTTATTCCGCTTCTATCCTCGGCGCAAGATAGTATTGCAGTCGCCCCTGCTGCGGCATCTCGAACTGAACCCGAACCGGCATGTTGGAAGAGTACTCGACAGTGACAACCTCAGAGGTCGTGGCCCCCGCCTTAATGATCTCAGCCAAATAGTTAAGGTTGAAGGTCGCCTTCGAGGGTTCCTTCACCTCAAGATCCAACAGGGCCTCGCTTCCCTTCTCCAACTCGATTGTGGCGCTACTCAGTTCGCCGGACGAATTGACCACGAACTTCTCTGCAGTAGCTTCGAGTCTCACATTGTCACTTATCGCCTGAGAGTCCTCAATCATATCTCTCAGGCTACCCGCTATCATTTTGACTCGAGCGTTGAAGGTGAGTTTGGGAGTGGGAACCTCTTCCTCGCCGGGCTCAAGGGTCGGCATGGTGAACTTTCTTGTCATCTTTCCTTTCAACATCATCTCTATCTTCTTAGTTGCCTCATCATACGCTATCTCAAGATGCTCGTCTGGTCCAACTCTTCTGAGCATCTTGAGCATTGAGTTCATGTTTATCCTGATCTTTAGTGGAGCGCTGCACGAGTAGTTCTCGAAGGCGGAACTTGGTAGCTCAAAGTCAACCATGGCAACGTGAGACGGATCCATCGACCGAAGCTTGATCGTGTCCGGCGAAATCTCGAAATCAGCCTCCTCAATCAGCGTGGAGATTGCTGTAAGTAGATTCTTCCAGACTCTTGCGTCTGCAAACGCTGCTTTGAACATATATCTTTCCAACTCATACCGTTGCGGTGACTTCAGCCAACGGCCTTTGATCGTATCCTCTGAGACGCGTTCTAACCTTAAAAGACTACAGGTATTCCGGAACTGCTGATCCTAGGCGCTTTCCCGCCAAGTCGTGCCGCATCGGGTGCATCGGAAGAACTGTGTGGACGATTCGTCGGCTCCTCTTGTCTGAACCAGCCAGTAAAACGCTTCGTTGTTCCCGCACTTCGAGCACTCTGCCCTTGTCTTGGGGAGAGTTCTGATCTTCTGTTCTTCTTGTCCTATTACAACTATCTTCTCCGCATCATGCTGAATCTTGCTTAGACTCTTTTGGCCCTTTCTGGTTTCGTATCGACATTTGGGACAGCTAAGTACGACCTTCTTCTCCTTCATCTGGGGCGTGAGCGTTGTTCCGCACTTAGGGCAGAATTGCATCTGAACTTCAACTGCCGCCTCGAAATGGTCGAAGTGTCCAATTTAATCTTTTTGGGGTATTCATGGCTGATGCAATTATGCCGGCAACCCTCACCGGCTCAGGTACAATACTCCCATGACTAGTAATCTTGAGGATCTCAACAGCCTTTTCGGTTGTTAGGCCCATGCCGAGCACCGAAATGTCCTCTTGTGGCCTGAAGTGAACAGCTTTCCTTGCTTTCTTCACTATTTGACGCACTAAATGAATCTGTTTTCCTTGAAGAATCGCAATCGTAGGGAGTTTTACGGTAGCTCTGAACGCCATGAAGTCAGCGGCATCCATAGAACCTAATATTGATCCATGCAACATGGCTACTCTTAACTCATTGTAGAACTTTGACCTTGTCACCATTAAGGCGAGTCTCCTTCCTAAGGAGGAGGCAGCAACATCGATTACAGAGGCTACAACACCATCAAGCCACAAGCCACCTCTAAAGACAACCCCAGCGACAAGTCTTCTCCTCAATCGTGTATTTCCATCGTCTATGCCTATGACCCTAGTTTCGGTCTTCAAGGTGCTTGCCCTATTTTCTCAACAACTTCTCAAGGATCTTTTCTGATAGAGTCGCAAACGCATCGGACGGAGAATCTACTTGTCTATTGAGGACAGCTGAGGCTTCGTCTATGGTTAGGTAGTGATTGAGCCACGCGTAGGCGGCAAGAGACTCGACCGCATTCGACACGTCGCCTCTACTTGTTCTTCTGGGGAGGAGCCTGCGGATTCCTGCCTTACGTGCTGCATCAGCCAGAATCTTGTCACTAACCTTCGTCCCGATGGGTTGCCCATGACGCCGTGTCAGGGCAAGCGAATAGGCAAGATTGACGAATGAGTCCCCAAGCTGAGCTAGCTTTCTATCCAGAAGAATCTCCATGAGTTCTTCAGTCCTCATGATGAGAGCAGCCCCTCGTTGACAATTGCACTATGAACATTCGCCGGTAGAAACCGGCCCAATCAATGCCTCGCTTATCGAGGCTTCGTCGCCTTCTCGAATTCTTGAAGGAACTCGTCGTTAGTATGGCCGATTCTGTCCAGCGCCTTCAACAGAGCTCGCTCAGGTGACCGGTCCGCTCGGGTTCTTACATGTAAGATGGGTTTTGCCTGCAGAGGATGGGGAATATCATATCCTGCCATCTCCACCGACTTGTCCTCCAGAAGTGCGTCTTGCAGCAGATTACAGAAGGTGTGTCCTTCACCCTCAATCTCGATTTTCAATTCATTCTTCGTTTTCTTCAAGATGTTTATCTTCATCATTCGTTTCTCCTAAGTGACGTATTTGCCGTAGTCGTCTGACAGCTTCCTACGCTCGATCTTTCCGCAAGACGAGCACTGCAAGGTTTGGTTTCGCTGTGTGAGCAGTTGGCCGCATTGGGAGCAATAAGCCTTCACTACTCCCAGCCCTCTCCCAATGGTTGTTAGTTGAGGAACTCTATTCTTGGTACTTACTATTTTTGCTCGAACGATGTCACCTGTCTTGCATACTTCCTTCATTGTTCTTTCATATCGAGGGCTTGAGGATGATATGTGGAGGATGCCTGAGAAAGGTGTTCCAACGCGCTTTTGGTCTATCTCAAG
>CAZFRJ010000101.1:0-2976 GCA_964521355.1 uncultured Candidatus Bathyarchaeia archaeon
AGCAGGTCATGCTCCTTGAATACCTGAAAGCCGGACATGGAGTTCTCCACTATGAAGGCACTCATTCCTTCATGCGGATGCACGGAAGAGTTCGTGATTGCAAAGACAACCAGAAAGTCGGCCACGCTTCCGTTTGTTATGAAACGTTTCTCACCATTTAGTACGTAGACATTGCCTCTTCGAAGGGCTGCGGTCTTCATTCCAGCCGTGTCCGAGCCTACTGTGGGCTCAGTTATGCAAAGCGCACCAACCTTCTCTCCCTTCACGATCGGCGTGAGATATCTCTCCTTCTGAGCATGCGTTCCAAACCTGTTTATCGGCATGGCGTACAGGGTTGCGGACGCGAGGCGGCTCATTTCAGTTGACGCACTTACGGCAGAGAGCTCCTCCGCCACGATGATCTCATATGAGAGACCCTTCCCGGTTCCACCATACTCGCGGGGATGGAGAACGCCGAGGAACCCCAGTCGCCCCATCTCCGCGATGATTTCCCTAGGATAGACCTGTCTTGTTTCAATCTCTTCTACAACAGGCGCGACACGATCTTTCGCGAACGTTCTGACCTGTTGCCTGAATCGCTTCTCATCTTCTGTGAAGAAGATATCGGTCAATGCGGGCCCTTCCAGAATAGTCTATGATCCACAGTGATGCCAGCGTCGTATGCTTGATAAGGGTTTTTGAGTCCCGGTACTAATCGCCGCGAACTGTCTTACCACGGAATGCTGGTCTGTAGGCGGGGCCGTAGATTATGAGGCCTTCTTTTCCTTCGTAGTCCAATTTTCTTGTCACAGCTTCGAGTGGCATTCCGAGTCTCAGATCGCTCATCACACAGTCCACGAGAAGAGCCTGGCCATTCCTGATGACATCGTAGTTTGTTATCCACCTTTCTTTCAGAGAGAGCTGCTTGAATGATCTGAGCCTAGCGTATTTTGGCAGAGCTCTCTTCTCTGGGTCGCCTTTGCAATCGTAAGATAGGCATCTACTTCGGACGGGATAGTAGACCCTCTTGCATCCGTCGCATAGAAGGACCTCCAACGTTTCAGATCCGAGCGGTTCTATGTCGCCAACCAACCTGTAGGATTCAAAGTACTTCCTGATCCTTCTGAGTCTCTCAAGCAGGTGATCTTGGTATGTCTGCAGACGTATCTCTGTTCTCCTGTTCACATAATCCTCAACCGTTGGGACCAGTTCAACTCTTCTCTTGATCCCTTCTTGGACCTTGAGCCACGTGGCATTGGCGTAAGCACCTGAGCCGTAGGAAACTGCGAGGATATTGTCGCCAGGTTCGGACTTGTCTAGTATGGATGCGGTAGCGATCGGCGTGGACGCGGCATACGTGTTGCCAGTATCCAAGACGCGCAACCAAGGCTTCACCTTCCGCTCGATATCTTCCTCGGTAAGCTTCATCCGCTCCATGATATCGTCAGATGGGTTTGAGTGAGGCTGCAGTAGGGTCTTACATGCCTTCAGAGGCATGTATCCCGACGGTTGATGAAACGTAACGTGATCGAAGTCGGCGATCCGCAGATCATTGTGTCTTCGCAGCAACCCAGCCATCGCACCTATCACGTGCTGGATGTACGCCTCAACAGTGGTTCTTCCGAGATGAGACGGAACAGGAACCTCCTCTCGCCTCCAGAAATCCATCGTCAGGCTTGAGTAAGGAACAATGTCCTCGATCGTTGCAACAAAGTCTCCTTCCTTTCCAAGAACGAAGGCGCCCGCGCCTGCTCCTGAGGCATACTCCAAGGGGTCTCCTCTGGGAGCCTGAGCGATATCGGATCCGATGGCCAACCCATATTCGATCTTGCCTGCCTTTATGTCAGACTCAACGAAACTGACGGCTTGCATACCTGCGTTGCAGGCACCTTCCACATCTGCGGTGAAAACGTCGTCTCCGACACCTACAAATGAGGCTACGTGCCTCGCGATTTGGCCGACTGCGTAGGGCTTAGATTCAGAGCCAGCAGCGACAGTTCCTATCTTGGCAGGGTCGATCCCAGCCATCTTGATAGCGTTCTCAGCCGCCTCTGTTGCCATCGTGATAGTGTCCTCAAAGTGACCAGCAATCGACTTGTACCTGAGAAGCAGACCGTTCCTGACTTTGTCAAGAAATTCTCCGAGATCTTTTCTTCCTTTCTCCCTAGCTCTGACGATCGCTTCGGTCTGAATTCTCTGCCAGGGAATGTACACACCATACCCTAGTATTCCGACCTTCTCATTGGCCAAACGCTCTTCACCCAGACGAGCATATAGATTCGAGTATGTCAGAAGCCCTTTTCCCGATCCGTACGGCTTCATCACTTAAAAGCATTTCAGAATCGTCGATTTGCCTGTTAACATAGCAGAAGACAACTAGATAACAAAGCGGCAAAGTGAATATCTTACGTGCACCTTCGACTGGCACAGATCGATGGGACTCTACGCTCTGAACCAGCTGAACACGAGATAGTCTACGTCTTCTCCTCCAAGACCAGGGACAGCAATCGTAAACTGTTTCCTCACAGTCGTAGCAAGTCTGCCCGCCCTCACGATCTCAAATGTGCCCATGGTTTCACGTCTGTCCTTCACAGAAACTAGAAATGGTGCATGATCAATTCCTGGGCCGCGCTCGTAGACTGCAAAATCAGCGCCGAATTTTATTCCCGGTGTGACCACGAACCCCCTGCCTCGCAGGTGCTTGTAAACCTTGTAGGCCAAGTCAAAGCCCTCATAGACTTTGCCTGCCAACCTCTTCAGCTGAGCCTTGTTGACTCTTTCATGAGTCTTCGAGTCGACCACGCGCAGTCTTCTCTTCTCAAGCAGATAGAGACCCTCCATCAGGTCAAGCATGAGCGGGGCATCGAAATCTTGGTCAGGCTTAGGCTTAGGCATGCCCACAGGCTTTCCGTAGAATCCGGACCTATACAAGCCTGTGCCGTCTTCCGGATTCCAGACGATGAGGCGTGCTCCTACGAGTTCGGACTCCACAAGCTT
>CAZFRJ010000102.1:0-2976 GCA_964521355.1 uncultured Candidatus Bathyarchaeia archaeon
GTTGAGGCACTCATCGCCAAGAGCCTGCATGGTCAGTTGGGGTTAGAGTTCAAAGGACAGCCTAACTGTACGCTGGTTGAGTATGTCAATCGCGCGAAGAAGCTCATAGGAGAGTTGAAGGAATGAGAAGAGGCGCTGTTCGAGAAAGGAGTTCTTCTAAGCAGAGGAGGACGAGTGTATCATCATGGCCCGGGGGGATCTCGGAGACAGTTTTGGACAGTATTCCAGACTGCATATTCGTCAAGGATAGGAATTTGAGATATGTCTTTGTGAACCAAGCGGTCTGTGAATTCTTCGACAAACCCAGAGACAAGATTCTGGGCAGAACCGCACATGATCTCTACCCTAGAAAGACTGTGAAAGATGTTCACAGGACAGATCAAGAGGTCTTTAGGAACGCTGTCTCCGTCAATAGGCCAGAGGTAACCGTTCCAGATTGCAAAGGCGTCATGCACACGCTTCAAACTAGGAAAGGCCCCTTGAAAAATTCACGAGGCAACGTAACACATGTCATCGCTATTGCAAGAGACATCACGGAGCAGAAGCGGATAGAGCAAGAGCTGAGGCGAAGTGAAGAGCGGATTCGGGGCTACATTGAGCAAGCTAGTGATCTCATCATCATTCTGGATGTGTCAGGCAAGATATCGGCCGTGAACCGAGCGACGTGCGAAGTCACTGGCTACACATTTGAAGAGCTACTGGGCAGGAGCCCGTTGGAGTTTGTTTTGCCAGAGAGCAGGACCGCCACGCAAGTGGCGTTGACTAAGATCTTGCACGGAGAAGAGGTTGAGCGGCTTGAGATGGAAATGTTCTCGAAAGACGGGCACCGCATAGTTCTTGAGATCCGTGGACGTACTCTTCGTGAGAACGGTCGTATCGTTGGAACTTTTCACATTGCCCGAGATGTCACCGAACGGAGGCGCATGGAGGAAGCTCTCCGGGAATCCGAGGAAAGATACAGAACTTGGATAGAAGAGGCGCCCATCGGCGTATGCAATGTGGATCTTGAGGGCACGGTCACCTTTGTAAACAAGAGGTTTGAGGAGGTCTCAGGCTACTCGCGTGACGAGATCATTGGAAAGAACGGGTTCACACTGGGCATGTTCGAAAATGAAACTTTGCACCTGCTAGGGGAAAGGATGAAGGCAAGACTGGAGGGGAAATCTGGTCGCCTTCTGGAGATTCGGTTCAGGCGTAAAGACGGAGAGTGGATGTGGGTCGAAATGGAGGGCAAGGTGATCAAGAAAGAGGGGACCCCAGTTGGCTTTGAACTCATCTCAAGAGATGTCACCGAGCGTGTCCGGATGAAGGAGAAACTGGAGGCGCTTCATAGACATTCGATGCGACTCGATGCCGCTAAGACAGTTGATGAGATTGCGAATCATACTCTTGACGCCATGGAGTTCACACTTGGCTTTGACGTTGCAGACTTCTGCATAGTTGATGGGGCATACATCTTCGTCAAGGGGTCTAGAGGGGTACCTGTGTCACCACTGAAGTGGCCTCTAGACGGTCTTGGAATAGTAGCCAAGACTGCAAACATCGGAAAGACCTCAATGGTATCGGATGTTAGGAAAGAGCCTGCATTTGTGGATGCGAGAAAGCTAACTTCACGGGAAGAAGCCCAGTCCGCACTATCAGAACTCGCGGTACCCGTACTTATTGACAAAAAGGTGCTTGCTGTCCTGAACGTGGAAAGCAGCCGACTCAGCGCCTTCACTGAAGAGGACAAGAAGCTCCTTGAGACACTTGCGGTGCATGTCGCCTCTGCTCTTACGCGCCTAAGGCAGGTTGAGACATTGGAGATGCTCGTTGATGAGCGGACGAGGCGACTGAGAGAGAGCGAGGAGAAATATCGTTCGCTTATCAGAAACATACCAGATGTCACATGGACAACCGACCAGAGAGGGAAAACTGTATTCATCAGCCCTAACATACAAAGGGTCTATGGATACACTCCGGAGGAGATCTACGAGGCAGGCGAGCGCCTTTGGCTTGGAAGAATCCATCCTGATGATGTTGAACGAGTCAAGGAGGAGTATGGACGGCTCTTCACAGAGGGGAAAGTATTCGATGTTGAGTATAGAATACGGAGAAGAGATGGTGAATGGATTTGGCTACATGACAGATCAGTGGCAACATATGAAAAGGACGGATTGCTTTATGCTGACGGCGTCTTCTCAGATATCACTGAGCGAAAGCAGATGGAGGAACGCGTTCGCCAGTCTGAACGGCTCGCTGCAATTGGGGAGTTGGCGGCGATGGTGGGACATGACCTGCGAAATCCCCTGACAGGGATCGCAGGCGCCGCGTACTATGTGAAGACGAAGCTAGTGCCAACGCTTGACGGTAAGGTGGCACAAATGCTGCAGGTCATCGAGGAGAACATAGAAAACTCAAACAAGATCATAAACGATCTCCTAGAGTACTCAAGAGAACTCCATCTGGAACTGACCGAGTCCAATGCGAAGTCAATCGCAAGAGAGGCTTTGGCCTTAGTGAAAGCTCCAAGAAGCATACGCGTGGTGGATTCATCCGAAGGCGAGCCGAAGGTAGCGGTTGATGCGGACAAGATGATGAGAGTCTTCGTCAACTTGATCCAGAATGCCATTGACGCGATGCCAGATGGGGGGACACTAACGATTATGAGTAGGAAGATGGACGGCAACTTGGAGATTGGTTTCAGAGATACCGGAGTTGGGATGACAAAGGAAACTATTGAGGAGATCTGGGGGCCGTTCTTTACGACCAAGGCGAAGGGTATGGGGTTTGGGTTGCCGATATGCAAGCGCATTGTCGAAGCGCATGGGGGATCGATATCGGTGAAGAGCAAGGTGGGAAAAGGCACGACCTTCACTGTAACGCTCCCGGTCGGGCTGAAACTGTAGGAGGTGAATGAGAAGTGAGTGAACAAGCCAGTATCCTTGTCATTGATGATGACAAGAGCATAAGAGAGACTCTAAAGGCGGTGCTAGA
>CAZFRJ010000103.1:0-2964 GCA_964521355.1 uncultured Candidatus Bathyarchaeia archaeon
TACCTGATCGGTATGTGAAGGGCACATGTCCGTACTGTGAGGCGGTTGAGCAATACTCAGACAGTTGCGAAAGATGTGGGAAAGCCTTTCAGCCAGGTGAAATCAAAGACCCTCATTGCGCAATCTGCGGCTCTAAACCAGAGAAGAGAGCGAGTGAGCACTTCTTCCTGAGGCTGTCTGAGTTCACCGAACCGTTGAGGAAGTGGCTCCTGGAAAATGACAACCTACAGCCTGAGGTCAAGAACTATGTACTCAACTGGATTAAGGAGGGCCTTCAAGACTGGGACATAACTAGGGATATTGAATGGGGCGTTCCGGTACCGCTCGATAGGGCAAAGGGAAAGGTGCTGTACGGTTGGTTCGACAACCATCTCTGCTACGTTTCAAGCACTTTGAAACTCACGGAGAGTAGAGGGATCGATGGTAAAGCGTTCTGGAATAGTTCAACAATCTTTCACTTCATTGGCAAGGACATAGTATATCATCACTACCTCTTTCTTCCCGCTATGAGAATAGGCGTCGGTGAATACAAGCTACCTGAATTCATCCCAACAAGAGGTCACCTGTTGCTTCAGGGAGGCAAATTCTCAAAGAGTCGGGGATGGTATGTCGGGCTGAGAGAATTTCTCGACAGCTTCCCGGCAGACTACTTGCGGTACTATCTTGCTGCAATCACTCCTTACCGCCAATCGGATGTGAATTTCGACTGGAGAGACTTCCAAGGAAGGGTAAACAACGAGCTTGTTGCCAACTTGGGCAACTTTGTGCATAGAACGCTCACCTTCATATGGTCGAGGTTCAAAGGCGAGATCCCGCGGCCAGATCGATTCGATGACTTGGACAAGGAGTTTCAAACTAGAATCGAAGCTCTGGGCGGACAGGTTTGGAAAGAACTATCAAGAATCGAGCTCGACAGAGCACTCAAGAGGATCCTCGAATTCTCAGACTACTGTAATCAATACTTCCAGAGAAAACAGCCTTGGACGAATGTGGAGAAGGCAACTACCTGCCTATACCTAAGCGCAAACGCAGTCAGGTCTCTTGCCATTCTAATCGAGCCATTCATTCCCAACTCCGCAGAGGCTCTCTGGGAGCTGTTAAATCTGGCGGGGTCTGTGCATGAGCAGGGCTGGAATTCGATTTCCTCTCTTCAGATCACCCCTGGTCACTCAATCAGGAAACCCGAGGTTCTGTTCAGAAGAATAGAGGACTCAGAGATAGAGAAACAGATAGAGAGACTTGGGCCATTGAAGTCATGATCTCTGCGCCTTCAACTTGGGGTTAGATGAAGATGTTGCTCAAGATTGATCTACACGTCCATACCAAGCGCTCACAGGACGCGTTCACGGATCCAGACATCATACCTCAAATCGCTAAGAAACGCGGACTTGACGGTGTCGCAATCACAGAGCACGATATGCCTTCGTCTTATCGGTCTGAGGAGATCTTGATTGTTCCCGGGATTGAGGTGAGTTCAAGGGATGGCCATATCATTGCTCTAGGCACGCGTGATGCTGTCCCGAAAGGCCTATCAGCGGATCACACAATCGAGCTACTTCGTGGCAGGAACTGCGTCATAGTGATTCCACATCCATATGACATCTCAAGTCCAAGCGTAGACCCATTTCGTCTTGGGAACAGTGTTGATGGGATAGAGACGGTTAACTCGGCGATGATTCCGTTCTGGCTCGCAAAGAGAAAATCCGAGAAGGCAGCCAAGGCTCTGGGAGTTTCAATGGTGGCTGGGAGCGACTCTCACATTCCATCAACTATAGGTGACGCCTACACTTCGCTCGATGTTTCGTCGCCCTCAGTTGAAGGTGTTCTGGAATCAATTCGTTCGGGCAGAGCAACTCCTTGTGGTTCTTCAACAAGTATTAGGAATAGAATCTTGGGGCTACGTATGGCTCTGGCCGAATCCCTCTAGAAACTCTCAGCATGCAGGGTCGAGATTTATCTTCAGCTGCGGTTCTAGTTCCTATCCCTCTTCCATTTGATGTATCTGGGTCGGAATCTCTCTGTAGGCCGAAAGGAGCTGAGGTGACTTCACGCCAGTAAGCATTAAGGTGACGCGAAGACGCTCATCAAGAGAGCAGTCCGTACTTGCGCCGAATATGACGCTTGGCAATGGGACAAGCTCCCCTGAGACGAGTTCTGCAACTTTCGAGGCCTGGGCGCGGGTGAGACTGTCATCGCCCCTAATGTGGAGATACGCGCCCGTGAAGCCATCGTGGCTTATGTGAAGCAGCGGGCAATTTAACGCATTTCTGACTGCTTCCTCCGGTCGATCGGAAGTGTTCGCTTCGCCTGTCCCCAGAATCGCGAATCCGCTTCTTCGAATGATTCCTGCAAACTCCTTGAATTCTATGTTGATGAGGCTGCGCGTTGACAGTGTTTCCACTATTCCTCCTATGAGCTGGCTCAATAGATCACCGGCGATGGAATCGGTGCTTGCTCCGTAAGTGCCTGTGGGAGGTCTTTCAAGTCTGTTGTTGTCTACGACAACGAGTGCGTCACATGCATCTCTCATTTCTTTGAGCGTATGAACAGCCTCGCATAGTCTTGATCTTTCGCGCCTATGTGGCGTAGTCACTGCCCCAATAACTAAGGCTCCTCCCGTCTTCGCTGCCTGAGCTAGAGCCAGAGAAGCAGGAGATACCATTTCTCGTTCCAAAGCCGCGGTTATGAACACCAAATCATTACCGATCATTGAGGGGGATATCTCCGGAAGGGACATCAGTGTGTTCTCTGTTGCTGACTCGAATTGATTTGAGATTTCGGAGCCTCCCATACCTACTCTTCTAATGAGGGCTCTGTGAGCAAGAATTGTTCCGAGCTGTAGTCTCTCCTCGCTGATTGATATACATCGGGCTTCGGTCGCTCCGTTCTCAACGAGGCCTTTCGTGACCTTGTCGCCCAGGTCACCTAAGCCCAAGACAAGTATTCGAGGCAGGGTGCTGTCCA
>CAZFRJ010000104.1:0-2941 GCA_964521355.1 uncultured Candidatus Bathyarchaeia archaeon
CATTTGATTTTCACCTCTTTCGACTTCGGTCAGTTGCAACAAGAAGAAGAACATCCGAGCAATCGTTCGAAAAACGACCGTCGACTCTCGTTCTCGTGAACTACCTTGCGTTCTATTCGTCACCGCCCTATATAAGTGCACTAAAGGTAGGCACGCCCTTTCAAGAGTATTCCGTCTCTCTGAACATCATGTAAGCTCTTACCGTCCCAAAACAACGGATGATTAGTCAGAATACGCAAACCATATGTTTCTAGCGTTGGACAACTACGTCGAGCCACTTTGGGACGGTATAGTCGGAAGGGCTGGAAGCAGAGAAGAAAGAAAGAGAAGGAAGATAGGGTGGACAAGCACAGCTAGTGCATTTCAGTTTCAATGTTTCCATTATTGGGTTCGACGTGCCTCTCCAAACGAGAGAATGATCTAGAAATGTGTGCACACATCAGAGTTTCACACACACGTTCGATTCAATCCCTGTTCCAGAACTAGTCATCGGCACTGAGGCCGTTCAACATAGAACCTGGTCCAGTCATACTCCAACACGCTAAACGCCTCACGATTTCGCATTCTCAACGCCCAAAGCCCACGAATACTCGTGATTCTACGTTCCAGAATAGCGGTTGACATATGTCCCCACGTATTGTATACGGCATGACATAGATGGAATTTCTATGGTGCACAAACTAAGTAGATCTGGCTTCGCGATGAGAAAACGGCAGAAAAGAAAGCAACGCATGAGGAAGCGAACGAAATCAAGTAGAAAGCCCACCTAGCTTCATTGTATCTTCATCGCCTTCACAGTGTCAATCAGTGTTCTGTCTTTGTTCGCCAAATTGAATAGGGTTGAATATCTCTCAATACCGGAAGATTGTTCGTCTTCATCGTACTGACCTCTATTGTGCCAAAAGGCGTTACCGGAAGAAAAGATCTGGCAATACTAGCTCTTTCGGAGAAGGGGGTTCAGCTTTGATCTTTCCACAATCATGACAAGGACAATCAGAGCTATGACTCCAACTACCAGAGCGATCAAGATCATAGACGCCACATACCCCGGATAGCCCATTCTGGTTGTGGTTTGCTCAGTCACAGGCTCCACGGCTTCGAGAGAGATCAGATATATGGAGGAAGACGCGATCTTGCGTGAGATGCTTAAGGATCCTATTTGCGTTTGTTCAAATTTGTCGACGAGCGTCAGATTGTTCGTCTCATCGATTAGATATACTTCGCATCGGACAGTTCTGCCCTGCCAAGGAAGATTCCTCAAAGCGAGAGTGAACTCCTCGTAGTATGAGTTGAAGTTGCTGATGAGCACTCTAACAGTACTGCCACCGTCCGATCTTCCTGCAAGCGCTGCAAACCCTGCATCATTTGACCCATTGCAGGCCAATCTCACAGGCGTTTGCAGCATCCTGTTCACAGCGAGAAACGCGTACGCCGTCTTCTTGAATTCACCATTCTCATAGAACAGCCCGAACCCTCTCCCTTCCTTACCTCCACCATTCCCCCTATACCTGAGCGCCCCTGAGACTGATGTGTCCTGAAGATAGATGAGCGCAGACGCGGTCCATGCTGCGCCCCGGGCGTTCCAGAACTCGTCATGATTCGCCGAGTCCGCGTAAATATTCCACTCCGTCAGGAAGCTTTCAACGTTCTCGAAGCCATATCGCTTGAGCAAGTCCTGAACCCAATTCGCAGTCTCAGCGATAAGGTACGGGCCGCGACCTCCGGTGTAGATGTGCCATGAAACAAAGTCAAGAGGAGACTTGTTTGTCTTGCAGAACTGCAGGAACCTCTCCAAGAATTCTCGCTTTCCGGCTAGCGCAGGCCCTCCAACCTTTATGCCAATGTCGACAGTCTTCAGAGCTCTAGCCACAGTATTGTAGAGCCTATAGTACTGTTCAGGCGTTCCCTTCCAGAAGATCTTGATGTCAGGTTCGTTCCATATCTCCCAGTACCTTATGCCATACTTGAAGCCGTTCGCCCAACCTTGATTGTAGTGCATGACGACGTGCTTGCAGATCTCCGCGAACTTCGCGTAGTCACTTGGGACATCGCTGGGACCTCCCCAACTGTACCCAAGCCTGTAGAAGACTTCTGCGCCAACCGACCTTATTGCCTCAACCTGAAGGTCAGTTGACTTGAAGTTGTAGCTCGACTCCTTCAAAGGGTCAGCCTGCATGTTTGGAAAGATCACGTTTATGTCGAAGGCTCCTCGAACGTCATGCGTTCTGACATAGTTCACTCCTATCTGCTTGTACTGCTCATGCAACGCTGCCTCAAGCGGCCTCTGCGGCAATGGCCCGGCGTTGATTCCCTGCAACGACCTAATCCTTCCAACGGTCCGTGAGAAGTCCACCTCTATCGTGACTCGGTTCTGCAACCTCATCTTTGCAAGATCTCGCTCAGACTTTGCCATCAAAGCGTCCTGAAGTGGCCTCAGCCTGTCAGCAAGCTCGGCCTGCAGCCTCGTCTGCTCCGACGAACTCTTGACCATGGCATCCGCCAGAACGATTCCATCCATTCTCCGAGTTGGGATGCCCATCAGGGCCAAGGCTGTGGGTGCGACATCAACAAGCCTCGCGGGCAAGTTGGAGACGTATGCGCTCTTTACACCTGGCCCGGCCAGTATGAGGGGGATATTCTGTATGCCCCAAGACAAGCCTCCGTGAGACCCACGAGTGTTCGGTGCCTCTTCTCCTGTGACTGTATTCTCATCCAAAGCCACCGCGATGTCTGGACCTGTGGGGCCAGCATAGGTTGAGAGCAGATACCTATACGCCGCATCCAGATCTCTGGTCATTTTGGAAGTAGTCTGGCTGGTTGGCACGTAGTCGTAGGCGGTTCGCTCCAGCATCCTGTAGTAGACGGCGTCAACGCCTGAAACGTTCGAAGAGGCTATGTTCTCTGCAGCTTCCTTCCTCTTCGTCTGATCTTTCAGGTATAT
>CAZFRJ010000105.1:0-2929 GCA_964521355.1 uncultured Candidatus Bathyarchaeia archaeon
TTCTTCATGCGGGAAGTTCGCGCTCCCAATATCTGCGCTTGTCCCCTTCTCCCAGTCGACTTCTCATCTTGTCCGCGATGTTCTGCGCTAACGGGGTTGGGTATTCTCCCGTGAGACAGGCCATGCATAGTTCATTTCGGTCGAATCCCAAGGCGTTGACCAAGCCCTCATGCGTCTGATAACATACTCGATCGGCGTTCAGAGTCTCTGCTATCTCAGGAATGGTCTTCGTCGCCGCGATAAGTTCCTGGTGAGTGGAGATGTCTATCCCGTAGAAGCAAGGGGAGACGATCGGCGGGCACGTTACCCAGAACTCAACACTCTTCGGTCCTGAAGACCTCACCAGATTCACGATCTTCCGTGAAGTAGTCCCCCTTACGATGCTGTCATCTACAAGTATCACTTTTCTATCCTTGAGAATCGACTTGACTGGGTTGAGTTTGAGGGCGACGGAGTTCTCTCTTCGGCTTTGACCGGGCATTATGAACGTTCTGCCAACGTAGCGATTCTTGATCAGTCCTTCAGAGATCTCAATTCCAGTTAGTCTTGCTATGCCTTCAGCAGCTGGTCGAGCCGTGTCGGGAATGGGGACTATCACGTCTGCGTCCGTTTCATATGCGGTAGCCAGCTCCTGTCCTAGCCTAATGCGAGCTGGATAGACTTCGCCGCCGTCTATGATTGAGTCGGGCCTACTGAAGTACACGTATTCGAACATGCAGTGTGCTACTCGTTTGCAAGTCCCGAGATCTTTTCTTTCGACATTGCCTTCGGAATTGGCGATGATCATTTCTCCGGGCTTCACATCTGAGATGAGTTCTGCGCCTACCGCGTCGAGGGCCACACTCTCGGAGGCAAAGAGAGTCGTGTCTTCTCTTCCTCCGTAGCATAGAGGCCTGAAACCATGAGGATCTCTGAACGCAACCAGTTCTTGTTCTCCCGTGACCATTACTGCCGAATATGCTCCTTCAAGAGCGGTCATTGATCGTGAAACTGCTTCCTCAAGATCTCGGGTTTCAGACAATTCCTTCACCAGATATCCAAGGATGACTTCGGCGTCGCAGTCTGAAGATAGAAATCTCTCCTGACGAGTCAGCTCTTGGCGCAGAGCGACATAGTTCACTAGGTTTCCGTTGTGGCAGAGCGCTATTCCTCCTTTTGGATAGTTCAGGAAGAAAGGTTGGAGTGAGCTTTCAGTGGCCTCCTGAGACTGGCCCATCTGCTTGCTTTGGTCAAGTGGCGAAAGCCCTGTTGTCGAATATCTAACGTGCCCTATTCCACATTTGCCCTGCAGAAACCGATAGCTTTCAAGTTCGCCAATTAGACCCAGCGCTTTCTTGTGATAGAATCTCGATCCGTCGAATGTGAATACGCCATTTCCCTCTTGGCCTCTATGCTGGAGTGCCAGCATTGCATGCCACAAGTCGCCGAGCACATTATCGATTGTGCTGTGTGCGCCTGCAACCGCGCATGCTTCTCTTGGCCCGGTCACTTTCACCACTCCAATAGAACAGGCCCTTGATCTTCTCGCTTCTATTCAGGCAGTTTTCGCCGAACGAAACCAATGCGCTTCAATGATTCAAATTCGAATAAAAAGCATTTTGTCGAAGAGGCGAACATTAGCACAAATGTGTTCACGTATCGCAGTAAGCTTGAATCTTCATTTCTTATATCTCCTCGACAACTCATGATGCGGATCGCATGACAGGAGACTTGCATGAAGATGGTTGAGATTGGAGATACCGTGGTTGAGCGCTTCTTGCGGTATGTGAAGTATGATACTCAGTCAGCTGAAGGCACAGGAACCTATCCAAGCACTGAGAAGCAGAAGGAGTTGGCGAAGCAACTCGTGGAAGAGTTGAAGGAGCTGGGCCTCAAGGATGCCTCGATGGATCAGCATGGCTATGTCACCGCTACGTTGGCTGCCAACACGCGGCGAGCAGTTCCGGTCATAGGTCTCGTGGCGCACATGGATACTTCGCCGGAGGTCTTAGGGAAAGATGTCAAGCCGCAGATTCACAGGAAGTATCCCGGTGGAGACATAGCTCTGTCAGGAGACAGTAGTCAAATCATTAGGGTATCGGATAGTCCGGAATTGGCAAAGAAGATTGGAGATGACATAATCACTTCGGATGGGACGACCCTTCTAGGAGCGGACGATAAGGCAGGAATAGCAGAGATCATGGATGCAATTCATTACCTTGTGAAACATCCTGAGTTCGAACATGGAACCATCAAGGTAGCTTTCACCCCGGACGAGGAAGTAGGAACAGGAGTGAAGTATTTTGATGTGAAGAAATTCGGGGCAAAGTATGCCTACACACTTGATGGAGAAACGATTGGCGAAGTTGAAAACGAAACGTTCTGCGCGGACTCAGCGACAATCACATTTCGAGGAGTTCCGTTCCACCCAGGGTACGCCAAAGGCAAGTTGGTCAACTCCATCAAGATCGCTTCAGCCTTCGTCGAGAAACTTCCGAAGGACAGGATGTCACCTGAGACGACGGAGAAGAAGGAGGATTACGTTCACCCGAACTTCATTCAAGGCGGCGTTGAGAACACAACCGTCAAGTTCATTGTCCGCGACTTCGAGGTCAAAGGCCTCAAGGAGAAGGAGGAGTTTCTCAGGAACCTTGCGGAAGAAGCCGTGCGGAGCTATCCAAGATCGAGTTTCGAGTTTAAGGTTGAGGAATCATATCGCAACATGAAGTATGTACTTGACAAGTATCCGGAGGTTGTTGAGAAGGCTATGGAGGCGGTTCGAATGGCCGGCCTGGAACCTAGACTTCATAGCATTCGAGGAGGCACGGATGGCGCCCGCCTCTGCTACATGGGTCTCCCAACGCCGAACATTGCCACAGGCGGACATAACTATCACTCGAAGCTTGAATGGGTCTCTGTTCAGGACATGAAGAAGGCTGTGGAGACTATT
>CAZFRJ010000106.1:0-2908 GCA_964521355.1 uncultured Candidatus Bathyarchaeia archaeon
TTCGGACTGAGTTTCGGCATGTTTTCGTTGAACCACGCTGTCAACTCCCGGATTTTTCCCGGGTCTGCAACTTTCACTCTTTCGCGTCCTCTGGCAGCAATGGCCTTTAGGTTCTTGGAACCCATCACTGCTCCCATACCTGTCCGACCTGCGGAGTGCTTCAGATCATTGATGACACAGGCGTATCGAACTAGCCGTTCTCCGGCAGGGCCAATCTGAGCTGTCCTGACTGTCTCGTCCTGAAGCTCCCGTCGGATCAATTCCTGAGATTCACCAGTCTCCTTGCCCCACAGATGCTTCGCATCTCTAATCTCGGCTTGGCCGTCGTGGACCCACAGGTAGACAGGGCTCCTTGCTTTTCCCTCAACAACTATGGCGTCAAAGCCTGCGTGCTTAAGTTCCGCTCCCCAGAAACCACCAACCTCAGCATCGCCGTAAGCGCCTGTTAGCGGAGACTTGGCACCCACGCTGTTTCGTCCGCTTCCCGAGAAGGGAGCACCCGTCAGGACGCCTGTTGCGAAGATCAATTTGCTTTCAGGACTCAGAGGGTCGACTTTTGGGCTCATTTCCATGAGTAAGTAATATGCGATTAGCGCCCTTCCTCCGAAATATCTTCGGTAGAAGTTCTCCTCTGGAGCTTCGACCCAGATCTTCTCGCTTGAGAGATTCACTCGCAGGATCTTTCCGATGTAGCCAAAAGCCATTTCGACCACGTCAAGGACGAAGTTTCCTTGATAGGTGATAAGGCGAGTTATTTGCCTATCTGTCCCAGAGGCAAGAAAAACTATAATTCGCACTGAAAACTAAGCCAATACGGTAGAGATGAGCACACGATCAGAAAAGTTGAGGAAACCCTTTGAGGAGGTTCCTTTCAGGAAACCTCTTGAGCCAACACCCATACCTCCTCCGATCGAGCCACAAAGGATCATTCACTACACTCCGGACGAAACTCAAAGATTGCTTAGGGAGATCCTTGCTAGGCTCGACGCGATAGAGAAGCGTCTCGGCAACATGGAGAAGATCCTATCCGCCAAACGGATAACGTGATCCTGAGAAGGATCATCGGTTGATGTCGAAGGTCATAGACAACCCGGCACTTAGGAATAGAACCTACGTCTTCAAGGACAGAACTCATGCAGGAATACTTCTTGCAGAAGAACTGCAACGACACATTGGTCGAGGCGACGTAGTTCTAGCTCTGCCTGCGGGAGGCGTTCCAGTTGGCCACGCAGTTGCAGAGCGTCTGGGCATTCCTTTCGATGTACTAGTGGTCAGAAAGATACAGATACCGTGGAACCCTGAGGCAGGATTCGGCGCTGTTGCTTGGGACGGCTCCGTGGCACTGAACCAGGCCCTCGTGACCGAACTAGACCTAACGTCTCGTCAAATTGAGGAATGTATCTCTCACACAAACCAGATCGTCTTGGAGAGAGTTCAGAAGTTCAAAGGCAATAGGCCTCTACCTAATCTTCGAAGCCGCGTCATCCTCTTAGTCGACGACGGATTGGCTTCAGGCTACACAATGGCAGCGGCGGTTGATTCGATCAGGAAGCAAGAACCGCAAGAGGTTATTGTAGCCGTTCCAACAGGTTCAATGGAAGCTGTACAACTCATCTCCTCCAAAGCGGATCTTCTCCTCTGCCTGAACATTAGAGCAGGGCCAGTATTTGCTGTCGCTGATGCCTACAAAGAGTGGTACGATCTATCTGACGAAGAAGTGATTCACTATCTACACGAATGAAGTCGACCCCCCAACAAAGAACCACTGAGGCCCGATCCAATCGTGATGACAGTCATCTTTCGCACGTAGTCTTCCAAAGGAAAGTCCTCTCATGTTGAGCTGCGATAGTTCTTTGAATGCGTCTAGCTCATTCTCTCCCATGCAGAGCTGACTTCCAATGAGAATCGGAGCGCACTTCTCGATAGCTGGATCCATAGACCGGGCGGTTGACAGGGCTGTGGAGAGGAAGTGCGAGACTTTCCAGATCTTTACTCGTAATCCCAGAGGTTGGAAGTTCAAACCTTTGGATGAAGAGGAAGCCGAAGACTTTGTCAGAAAAGTTCGAGAGTCGAAGATAGATCCGGCCGTTAGTCACATGCCTTACCTGCCGAATCTAGCTTCACATGACAAAGTTATCTACAGGAAGTCGGTCGAGACGCTTATCGCGGAGCTTGACCGTGCAGGAAGGTTGGGCATACGTTATGTGGTAACTCATCTTGGAAGCCACATGGGTGCAGGGACGGAAGTTGGCCTTAAACAGATAGTCGACGCCTGCGACAAAGCTCTCTTCGCTGTACAAAACGATGTGCAGTTGCTCTTGGAGAACACCGCAGGAACAAAGAACAGTATGGGAGGAAGTTTTGAAGACATGCAACGAATTATCGACGGCGTCGATCAGCGAGGCCGCGTGGGAATCTGCTACGATACGTGCCATGGATTCGCCGCAGGCTATGACTTACGGACTCCTGAGCGATTGGAGATGACGCTTGGACAGCTTGATGCGGTGATCGGGTTGGATCGATTGAAAGTTGTTCACTTGAACGATTCGAAGGGAAAGCTTGGCAGTCGCATAGATCGGCACGAGCACATAGGACTCGGCCATATTGGCAACAAGGGATTCAGGGCTATCCTTCACAACGGGCTGATCAGAAAGCTCCCACTCATACTTGAGACCCCGATCGACACTCGTCGCAATGACGAATGGAACCTCAGAAAGGTTCGCCGACTATCCAGTTCATAGTGAGCTTAGATCTTGACATGCATCGAAGGCTTCTTCACTGGTTCCGGCAAGCTTTCATCCTGATAGAAGTAGAAGATGTCTGGCGCGATTGACGCCGAGGCAGTCTCACCTTCTCTACTCATGGCAAGCACATTCAACCCTCCGCCGAGAGGGTCGTTCAATTGAAG